>NZ_JAFLNG010000046.1 GCF_017427025.1 Streptomyces sp. FH025 | reverse complement strand
GCCCGGAGAACTCACCTTTGTCGCGCCGCGCGGCGCCAAGCCCCCGCGACACCTCGCCGACCTGAGCCCCGCCGAGCGCAAGGAGGCCGTCGCCGAGCTGGGCGAGCAGCCGTTCCGCGCCAAGCAGCTCTCCAACCACTACTTCGGCCGGATGTCGAACGACCCGGCGACCTGGACGGACATCCCCGTCGCCAGCCGGGAGAAGCTCACCGAGAGCCTGCTGCCGGAGCTGATGTCGGTGGTCCGGCACGTCTCCTGCGACGACGACGCGACCCGTAAGACGCTCTGGAAGCTGTTCGACGGCACGCTGGTCGAGTCGGTGCTGATGCGCTACCCGGACCGGGTCACCATGTGCATCAGCTCGCAGGCCGGCTGCGGCATGAACTGCCCGTTCTGCGCCACCGGCCAGGCCGGGCTGACGCGCAACCTGTCCACCGCCGAGATCGTCGAGCAGATCGCCGCCGGGATGCGCGCGCTGAGCAGCGGAGAGGTCGCTGGCGGTGAGGCACGGCTGTCCAACGTGGTCTTCATGGGCATGGGCGAGCCGCTGGCCAACTACAACCGGGTGCTGTCCGCGATCCGCCGGCTGACCGATCCGGCGCCGGACGGCTTCGGCCTGTCCCAGCGCGGCATCACCGTCTCCACCGTGGGCCTCGTCCCGGCGATGTACCGGTTCGCCGACGAGGGCCTCAGCTGCCGTCTGGCCCTGTCGCTCCACGCCCCGGACGACGAGCTGCGCGACGAGCTGGTCCCGGTGAACACCCGCTGGAAGGTCGACGAGGTGCTGGAGGCGGCGTGGAACTACGCCGACAAGTCCGGTCGCCGGGTCTCCATCGAGTACGCGCTGATCAAGGACATCAACGACCAGGCGTGGCGGGCCGACCTGCTCGGCCGGCTGATCAAGAACCACCGGGTGCACGTCAACCTGATCCCGCTGAACCCGACCCCGGGCTCCAAGTGGACGGCCTCCCGGCCCGAGGACGAGCGCGAGTTCGTCCGCCGGCTCCAGGCGCACGGCGTGCCGACGACCGTCCGTGACACCCGCGGCCAGGAGATCGACGGCGCCTGCGGCCAGCTCGCCGCGGCGGGCTGAGCCCCGGGAGCGTCAGCGCAGCCCGGCGGCCGCCAGCGCGGCGGTCGCCCCGCCGGTCAGCAGCAGCGTGGTGCCCACCGCCAGGGTTCGCAGCGCGACCGCGCCTAACAGCAGCCGGGGCGCGGCACCGAGGCGCAGCAGCGCCCCGGTGACGTCCCGGCGGTCGGTGCGGACCTCGGCCAGCCGGGAGACCACCGCGGCGGCGGCGCAGCCGAGCACCAGGCAGGCCTCGACGGCGGGCAGCGCGTCGGCGCTGTCGGGCGTGCCGATCCAGTAGCGGATGGTGGTCAGCACCATCGCGACCGCGAGGGTGAGGACGGCCAGCGGCGGGCCGAGCCGTCGGGCCTGGGCGGTGAGGCCGCGTCCGGCCAGCAGCCGCAGCGGGGTGGGTCGGCCGACGGCGAGCAGCCGCCCGGTCCACGCGAGCAGCGGGCCGGTGAGCAGGGCGAGCCCGAACGCGCTCGCGGCCCAGCCGCCGAGGGCGGCGGTGCTGGTGGAGCCGAGCCCGGCGGGCAGGTGGATCGGGCGGCCGTCCTCCGCGGCGCCGGGGCGCAGCGCGATGAGTTCGAGCGCGGCGCCGACCACCACCAGCCCGAGCGGCAGGGCGATCCGCAGCCCGCCGAAGCCGGTGCGGCTGCGGGTGCGGCCGCCGGGCAGGGTCTCGTTGGCGGGCACCGCGCAGGCGGCGGCGATGCCCGCGGTGAGCGGGACCAGGGCGAGCAGGGTGACGGGCGCGGCGGCCGGCAGTGGTACGCCCATGCCGAGGTCGGCGGCGAGCGAGGGCCCGGCGATGTCGTTGCGGAGCACCAGGAAGAGCAGCAGGGTGCAGACGCTGCCGAGGGTGCAGGCGAGGGCGACCTCGCCGGCGATCAGGGTGCGGATCCGGCGGGAGCCGGCGCCGGCGGCGGTGAGTCCGGCGATGCGTTCGGGCCGCCGGGCGGGCACCGAGCGGGCGGCGACGGCCGCGAACCAGGCGACGGCGGCGAGCGGGGGCAGGCACCAGAGCAGCCGGGCCAGCGCGTCGGTGCCGCCGTGCGGGTCGCTCATCGCCCGGCCGAGGGAGCGCAGCAGGAAGGCGGCGACCACGGCGGCGGCCAGTGCGGTGAGCAGCCAGCGGCCGAGGTCGGGCACCCGGTAGCCCCGGGCCAGACGGAGGTAGAACACGTCGACTCTTTCAGCGGCTCGGCGTCGTAAGCGGCTCGGCGTCTTCAGCGGCGGGTGCGGTGAGCCGTCCGTCGACGAGGGCGACGGAGCGGTCCGCGAACCGGACGAGCTCGGGGTCGTGGGTGGCCAGGACGAGGGTGAGCTGGTGCGAGCGGGCCGCGCTGGTCAGTATCCGCAGGACCTGGTCGGCTGCCTCGCGGTGCAGCGGGGCGGTGGGGTCGTCGGCGAAGACGACGGGCGGCAGCGGGGCGAGGGCGCGGGCGACGGCGATCCGCTGGCACTGGCTCTGGACCAGCCGGTCGGGGCGCTGCCGGGCGACGTCGCCGACGTCGAGGCGTTCGAGCCACTCGTCGGCGGCGGTGTACGCGGCCTTGTTGCCGGCTCCGGCGAGCAGCAGCGGCAGGGCGACGTTCTCACGGGCGGTCAGTTCGGGGACGAGGTGCGGCTCGGAGCCGACGAAGCCGAAGCGGTCGCGGCGCAGCCGCTCGCGGCCGGCCCGGCCGAGGGTGTGCACGGGGGAGCTGTTGAACCAGACCTCGCCCTCGTCGACGGCGAGCTGGGCGGAGAGGCAGCCGAGCAGGGTGCTCTTGCCGGAGCCGCGCGGGCCGGTGACGGCGAGCACCTCGCCGTCGCGGACGCCGATCGAGATGCCGCGCAGGGCGGGGGTGCCGTAGTGGGACTTGACGATCCCTCGGGCCCACACCACGTCGTTGTCAGGCGGTGCCGCTGACATGAGGTTCCACCTCGGTGGCCGCAGGGATATGACAGTCGTCAGATTAGAACGACCGGGACCGGTCGCGGTTGCGGCACACTGGGCCATCGCGGGCAAATCACCCGCAATCAGGCATGTTTGGTCGTACGACTGTGATGTTGGCGGGCCCGCGGCGTGAACGCCGAAGGGCGGCCCCGGGGGAACGGGGCCGCCCTTCGGCGGAGGGTGGGGAAGAGGGCTCAGGGGATCAGAGCTTCGCCCACGCGTCGGTGAGGCTGGTCCGCAGGATCTGCTCGATCTCGTCGAAGGTCGACTGGTCGGAGATCAGCGGCGGGGCCAGCTGGACGACCGGGTCGCCACGGTCGTCGGCGCGGCAGTACAGGCCGTTGTCGAAGAGGGCCTTCGAGAGGAATCCGTAGAGCACGCGCTCGGTCTCCTCGTCGTTGAAGCTCTCCTTGGTGACCTTGTCCTTCACGAGCTCGATGCCGTAGAAGTAGCCGTTGCCGCGGACGTCGCCGACGATCGGCAGGTCGCGCAGCTTGTTGAGGGTGCCCAGGAAGGCGGCCTCGTTGTCGAGGACGTGCTGGTTCAGGCCCTCGCGCTCGAAGATGTCGAGGTTGGCCAGCGCCACCGCGGAGGAGACCGGGTGGCCACCGAAGGTGTAGCCGTGCAGGAAGGTGTTGTCACCCTTGTAGAACGGCTCGGCGAGGCGGTCCGAGATGATCGTGGCGCCGATCGGGGAGTAGCCCGAGGTCATGCCCTTGGCGCAGGTGATCATGTCGGGCTGGTAGCCGAACTTGTCGGCGCCGAACATGGTGCCCAGACGGCCGAAGGCGCAGATGACCTCGTCCGAGACCAGCAGCACGTCGTGGCGGTCGCAGATCTCGCGCAGGCGCTGGAAGTACCCGGGCGGCGGCGGGAAGCAGCCACCGGCGTTCTGCACCGGCTCGACGAAGACGGCGGCGACGGTGTCGGCGCCCTCGTTGAGGATGGCCACCTCGATCTCGTCGGCGCACCAGCGGCCGTAGGCCTCGGGGTCGACCGTGCCGTCCGGGCCCTCCAGGAAGGCCGGGGCGCGGTAGATGTTGGTGTTCGGGGCCTTGTGGGTGCCCGGCACCAGCGGCTCGAACGGGGCCTTCAGGCCCGGCAGGCCGGTGATGGACAGGGCGCCCTGGGGGGTGCCGTGGTAGGCGACGGCGCGCGAGATGACCTTGTACTTGGTCGGCTTGCCGGTCAGCTTGAAGTACTGCTTGGCGAGCTTCCAGGCGGTCTCGACGGCCTCGCCGCCACCGGTGGAGAAGAAGACCTTGTTCAGGTCGCCCGGGGCGTAGTTGGCCAGGCGCTCGGCCAGCTCGACGGCCTTGGGGTGGGCGTAGCTCCACACCGGGAAGAACGCGAGCTCCTTGGCCTGCTTGGCGGCGGCCTCGGCCAGCTCCTCGCGGCCGTGGCCGGCCTGGACGACGAACAGGCCGGCGAGGCCGTCGAGGTACTTGCGCCCCTTGTCGTCCCAGACGTAGGTGCCCTCGCCCTTGACGATCGTCGGCACGGGGGAGTTCTCGTACGACGACATGCGGGTGAAGTGCATCCACAGGTGGTCGTAGGCGGTCTTGGAAAGGTCCTTCTGCGCCGGGTCGGCTGTCATCGGGTGCCCCAGGTGTAGGTCTGTTTCCGGAGCTTCAGGTAAACGAAGCTCTCGGTGCTCCGCACGCCGGGAAGCGCGCGGATGCGCTTGTTGATCAGTTCGAGCAGGTGCTCGTCGTCCTCGCAGACCAGTTCGGCCAGGAGGTCGAACGAGCCTGCGGTGCAGACCACGTAGTCGACCTCGTCGAGGGCGGCCAACGCGTCGGCGACGGGTTCGATGTCACCTTCGACCCGGATGCCGACCATCGCCTGGCGGGTGAAGCCGACGGTGAGCGGGTCCGTGACGGCGACGATCTGCATCACGCCCTGGTCGAGCAGCTTCTGGACGCGCTGCCGCACGGCCGCCTCGGACAGGCCGACGGCCTTGCCGATGGCTGCGTACGGGCGGCGCCCGTCCTCCTGGAGCTGCTCGATGATCGCCTTGGAGGCGGCGTCGAGGGGAACGCTCGCGTTCCGGTCGCGGTTGGCCACGCCGCCACTGTGCCTGATCGTTCCCTTGTTCGCAAGCGAGGAAACTGCTGATTTCGTCGTGATCTTGGAATTCCCATGCGGATTTCATCGTCTACGCGAGCTTGGCCTGTCGATCCCGGCAGTCCTGTGGTTACCCTGGCACGGTACGCGCGCGCCCCCGCAGTGCGGCGCGCGTTCCGCCACCAGTGGACCGCGCCGTGTGCGGCCCGGCCACTCGGCGGCCTTCGTACGCCGGACCCGCCGACGTACCATGGCGCCGGAATCTGCAACGCCGCAGGCCCAGACCGAGGAGAGACCCGTGAGCGACCTTCGCACGCTGCGCAACTACATCAACGGTGAGTTCGTCGACGCGGCTGACGGCCGCACGCTCGACATCGTCGACCCGACCACCGGCGAGGTGTACGCGACGTCGCCGCTGTCCGGTGCTGCTGACGTGGACGCCGCCATGGCCTCGGCCGCCGCCGCGTTCCCGATCTGGCGCGACTCCACCCCGAGCACCCGGCAGAAGCTGCTGCTCAAGGTCGCCGACGCGGTCGAGGCCCGGGCCGACGAGATCGTCGACGTCGAGGTGCGCAACACCGGCAAGCCCCGCGCGCTGACCCTCTCCGAGGAGATCGGCCCGATGGTGGACCAGATCCGCTTCTTCGCCGGCGCCGCGCGCCTGCTGGAGGGCAAGGCCGCCGGTGAGTACATGGACGGGATGACCTCGATCATCCGCCGCGAGCCGGTCGGCGTCTGTGCCCAGGTCGCGCCGTGGAACTACCCGATGATGATGGCGGTGTGGAAGTTCGCCCCGGCCATCGCCGCCGGCAACGCCGTGGTGCTGAAGCCCTCCGACACCACCCCGGCCTCCACCGTGCTGCTGGCCGAGATCATCGGCGGCGTGCTCAAGGAGATGGAGCTGCCGGCCGGCGTCTTCAACGTCATCTGCGGCGACCGCGAGACCGGCAAGCTGATGGTCGAGCACAAGACCCCGGCGATGGCCTCCATCACCGGATCGGTGCGCGCCGGCATCTCGGTCGCCGAGTCCGCCTCCAAGGACGTCAAGCGCGTCCACCTGGAGCTGGGCGGCAAGGCCCCGGTCGTGGTCTTCGAGGACGCCGACATCGCCGAGGCGGTCGAGGGCATCTCGGTGGCGGGCTTCTTCAACGCCGGCCAGGACTGCACCGCCGCCACCCGCGTGCTGGTGCACGAGTCGATCCACGACGCCTTCGTCGAGGCGCTGGCCAAGGCCGCGGCCGAGACCAAGACCGGCGGCGTGGACGACGAGGACGTGCTGTACGGCCCGCTGAACAACGCCAACCAGCTGAAGCAGGTCTCCGGCTTCATCGAGCGGCTGCCCGCCCACGCCAAGGTCGAGGCCGGCGGCCACCAGGTCGGCGACAAGGGCTACTTCTACGCCCCGACCGTCGTCTCGGGCCTGAACCAGGACGACGAGATCATCCAGAACGAGGTCTTCGGCCCGGTCATCACCGTGCAGAAGTTCACCGACGAGGACCAGGCCGTCGAGTACGCCAACGGCGTCGAGTACGCGCTGGCCTCCTCGGTGTGGACCAAGGACCACGCCCGCGCCATGCGGATGTCGCGCCGCCTGGACTTCGGCTGCGTCTGGATCAACACCCACATCCCGCTGGTCGCCGAGATGCCGCACGGCGGCTTCAAGAAGTCGGGCTACGGCAAGGACCTGTCGTCCTACGGCTTCGAGGACTACACCCGCGTGAAGCACGTCATGACCGCGATCTAGCGGGTCATGACCGTCAGACGCGGTATGACCGCGATCTAGCGGGTCGTGACCGTCAGACGCGGTATGACCGCGATCTAGCGGGTCGTGACCGTCAGACGCAGTACGACCGCGATCTGAACGGTCGGTTGATCTGACAGTGGGCCCGGGTCGAAGAGACCCGGGCCCACTGGCTTTGCACCCTGTCGGTGGGGCGTGCGACCGACTGACAGGATGAAACTGCACTTCGCGGGCGGGCGGCCCTAGCCTTACCGGCATGAGCATCCCCACCGCTGACTCAGCCGCCGGCCAGGCCGTCAAGGCCGCCGACCGCGCGCACGTCTTCCACTCGTGGTCCGCCCAGGCGCTGATCGACCCCCTCGCGGTGGCCGGTGCCGAGGGCTCGTACTTCTGGGACTACGACGGCAACCGCTACCTCGACTTCTCCTCGCAACTGGTCAACACCAACATCGGCCACCAGCACCCGAAGGTGGTCGCCGCGATCCAGGAGCAGGCGGCGAAGCTCTGCACCATCGCCCCCGGCTTCGCGGTCGAGTCGCGCAGCGAGGCCGCCCGGCTGATCGCCGAGCGCACCCCCGGCGACCTGGACAAGATCTTCTTCACCAACGGCGGCGCCGAGGCCAACGAGAACGCCATCCGGCTGGCCCGGCTGCACACCGGCCGGCACAAGGTGCTCTCCACCTACCGCTCGTACCACGGCGCCACCGCCAACGCGATCGCCCTCACCGGCGACCCGCGGCGCTGGGCCAACGAGACCGGCGTCTCCGGGGTGGTGCACTTCTGGGGCCCGTACCCCTACCGCTCCAACTTCCACGCCGAGAACGAGGCGCTGGAGTGCGAGCGCGCGCTGGAGCACCTGGAGCAGGTGATCGCCTTCGAGGGGCCGGGCACCGTCGCGGCGGTCATCCTGGAGACCGTGGTCGGCACCGCGGGCATCCTGGTCCCGCCGGCCGGCTACCTGGCCGGGGTGCGGGAGATCTGCGACCGCTACGGGATCGTGTTCATCCTGGACGAGGTGATGGCCGGCTTCGGGCGCACCGGCGAGTGGTTCGCGGCCGACCACTGGGGGGTCACCCCGGACCTGCTGACCTTCGCCAAGGGCGTCAACTCGGGCTACGTGCCGCTGGGCGGCGTGGCGATCAGCGCCGAGATCGCGGCCACCTTCGCCGAGCGGGCCTTTCCCGGCGGGCTCACCTACTCCGGGCACCCGCTGGCCTGCGCCTCGGCCGTGGCCACCATCAACACCATGGCGGAGGAGGGCATCGTCGAGAACGCCAAGCACATCGGCGAGACGGTGCTCGGCCCCGGCCTGCGCGAGCTGGCCGAGCGGCACCCGTCGATCGGCGAGGTGCGCGGCCTCGGCGTGTTCTGGGCGCTCGACCTGGTGAAGGACCGGGAGACCCGCGAGCCGCTCGTCCCGTACAACGCCGCGGGCGCCGACAACGCGCCGATGGCCGAGCTGGCCGCCGCCTGCAAGCGGCGCGGGCTCTGGCCGTTCGTCAACATGAACCGCTTCCACGTCGTCCCGCCGTGCACCGTCACCGAGGAGGAGGCCAAGACCGGCCTCGCGGTGCTGGACGAGGTGCTGTCGCTCACCGATGAGCACACTGTCTGACGTACCTACCAGGACGGCCCCGGGCACCCCGTGTCCGGGGCCGTCCGACGCTCCGGAAGGCCCCCACATGCCCAGCAGCTCCACCCTGACCCGCCGCACAGCCGACTCTTCTGCGCTGCGCCGACGTTCCGTGCTCAGCGGGGCCGCGCTGCTCGGCGCCGGCACGCTGACCGGCTGCGGCATCCCGTCCGCGTACGTGGACGAGGACCGCCGGTCGGCGCCGGACCGTTCGGAGAGCGACAGGCGGCTCGTCTTCTCCAACTGGACGCAGTACATCGACACCGACGACCAGGGGAAGCGCCCGACCCTGGACGCCTTCGGCGAGCAGACCGGGATCGCGGTCACCTACACCGAGGACATCAACGACAACGACGAGTTCTTCGGCAAGATCAGCCCGGTGCTCACCCAGGGCGCCGCCCCGGGCCGGGACCTGATGGTGATCAGCGACTGGATGGCCGGGCGGTACGTCTCGCTCGGCTGGGTGCAGGCGATGGACCGGGCCAACCTGCCCAACGTCACCGCCAACCTGGACCCGCAGCTGGCGAACCCGGCCTTCGACCCCGGACGCAGCCGCAGCGTGCCCTGGCAGTCCGGGATCACCGGCATCGCGTACAACCGCAAGGCGCTCGGCCGGGAGCTCAAGTCCACCGCCGACCTGTGGGCGCCCGACCTCAAGGGCCGGGTCACCCTGTTCGCGGGGCTGGACGAGGCGCTCGGGCTGCTGATGCTCTCCCAGGGCGCGGACATCTCGAAGTTCGGCGACGACGACGCGCACAAGGCGATGGACCTGGTGCAGCGGATGGTCGACACCGGGCACGTCCGCCGCTTCACCGGCAACGACTACACCAGCGACCTCGCCTCCGGCGCCGCGCTCGCCTGCCAGGCCTACTCCGGTGACGCCGTCCAACTCACCGCCGAGAACCCGGACATCGCCTTCGTGGTGCCGGAGGAGGGCGGCGAGCTGTGGGCGGAGAGCCTGATGATCCCCAACCGGGCCGTCCACAAGCGCAACGCCGAGCTGCTGATCGACTACTACTACCGGCCCGAGGTGGCGGCCGAACTCGCCGCGTTCGTGCAGTACATCTGCCCCGTCCCGGCCGCCCGCGAGGTGCTCGCGGACAGCGGGGACAAGGAGAAGGCCGAACTCGCCGAGAACCCGCTGGTGTTCCCGACCGAGGAGATGCGCGAGCGGCTGCACACCATGCGCGACGTCACCTCGGCCGAGCGGCCCGAGCTGCACAAGGTCTGGGGGCGCATCACCGGAGTGTGAGGGGTGCCGGGGGCGACCGGTCTACCTGCGCACGGCGTCCAGGGCGAGCAGCGCCACGTGCAGGGACAGGCAGGACTCCACCTGGTCGAGGTCGACGCCGAGGATGCGCTCGACCTTGTGCAGCCGGTCGTAGAAGGACGGCCGGGACAGGTGGGCGGCGTCGGCGGCCGCCGACTTGTTCCGGCCCTGCTCCAGGTAGATCCGCAGCATCTGCACCAACTGGCCGTTGTGCTCGGCGTCGTGGGCCAGCAGTGGGCCCAACTCCCGTTCCACGTAGGTCTGTAGACGGGCGTCGTCGCGCAGCAGGTGGAGCAGGCCGCGCAGCCGTACGTCCGGCAGCCGGTAGTAGGAGGCGGTCCGGCCGCCGCCGGGCGCGTCGTGCAGGGCGGCGTCGGCGACCTGGGCGGCCTCCAGCAGCGTGCGCCGGGCGTCGCGGACCGAGCCGACCGAGGAGCCGACCGCGACCACCGGGCCGGGGGCGTCGGCGCCCTCCCGGCCGGCCTCGGCGGACATCCGGCGCAGGGTGGCCGAGAAGGAGTCCAGGGCGGCGTGCTCGTCCTGCTGGGTGCCGAGCGCGATCAGCAGCCCGACGCCCTCGTCGTCCAGCGCGCCGACCAGGGCGGAGAGCCGACAGGCCCGGACGGCCCCGGCGGCCAGCTCGGTGAAGTCGCGCAGCCGGGCCTGCGCCTCCAACGCGGCCGGGATCGGCCCGCGGCGCTGGCGCAGCACCACCCCGACCAGTCGTCGGCCCTCCAGCGGGACGCCGAGCGCCTGGGCACGCAAGGCCACCTCGGAGACGGTCAGCGCGTGGGTGAGGATGCCGGAGAGCAGGGTGCGGTGGGTCTGCCGCTCCAGGCTCTCCCGGTCGCGCACCACCAGCCGGTTGAGCGCCAGCGCGGAGGCGCCGCGCTCCAGCAGCATGGTGTGCGGGTGCGCCCCGCCCTCGGGCAGCGGGCCCGGCTCCTGCACCAGGACCAGCCGGCCCCAGTCCTGGCCGCGGGCGCCGACGGTGGTCACCAACCAGCCGCTGCGCGGGTCGTGGCCGGTGCGGCCGGGCGGACGGACCCCGCGTGAGCGGCGCTCCCAGTCCTCCAGCAGCTCGGCCTCCGGCCGCCCGGCGGTGTCGTGGGCGAGCACCTGGTGGGCCAGGTTCTCCAGCACCACCGGCGCGCCCGCCATCCGGGCCACCTGGCGGATCACCTCGGGCGGCTCGGCGCCCTCCACCACCAGCTCGTTGAACACCTGGTGGACGGACTCGGAGACGCGCAGCTGCTCCAGCTGGGCGTTGACCACCAGGGCGTGCACGGCCTCGGTGACGGCGACGAAGCGCACCTCGCGGCGGAGCGTGATCAGCGGCAGTCCGCGCTGTTCGGCGGCGTGCACCAGGGCGCGGGGGAGCGAGTCGAAGTAGCGCCGCCCGAACTCGACCACCAGGCCGGCCACCCCGACCTCGTCCAGCTCGCGGACGTAGCGGGCCAGGCCCTCACGGTCCTCGGGCAGCGCGATGCCGGTGGTCAGCACCAGCTCGCCGCCCCGCAGCATCCCGGCGACGTCCGGCAGTTCGCTGACGTGGACCCAGCGGACCGGCCGCTCCAGGTGGTCGGCGCCGGCCACGACCTGGGGCAGACCGCGCCGCATCACCTCCAGGTCGAGTACGCGGGCGACGGTGGGGAGCATCGCTGGCCTCCAGGGAGAGGGCAGGGGATCAGAGTGTCAGGTAAATCATCCATCCCCGCGACGACCTGTTGCCCTGCGAGGAGCCTTGCACTCTGTAAGGCCCTTCGTGTCGAGACTGTCGCAGTGACCCTTGTCACGTCAGTCGTGCAGCGGGCAAGGTCAGCGGGACCGCAGAGCCCACCGCGGAAGCGTGACCCGGCGCACGCGGTCGCACCACCCGCACTTGGAGGAACCAGATGGACCTGACCGACTTCGGCGCGGGCGCGCAGTACATCGCGGGCCGGCAGACCCACGGTGGCGGCGAGCCCTTCCAGGTCGTCAACCCGGC
Organism: Streptomyces sp. FH025; assembly: GCF_017427025.1. GTDB lineage: Bacteria > Actinomycetota > Actinomycetes > Streptomycetales > Streptomycetaceae > Kitasatospora. The sequence continues at coordinate 10,707 of NZ_JAFLNG010000046.1, read as the reverse complement.
CGACGGCAGCGTGGTCGAGCAGGTCGCGCTGGCCACCACCGCCGACGTGGACGCGGCCGTCGCCGCCGCGAAGGACGCCCTGCCCGGCTGGTCCTCCGCCACCCCCGGCGCCCGCAGCGAGGCGCTCACCCGGCTGGCCGCCGTACTGGCCGGGGCCGCGGACGACCTCGCCCGGGTGGAGACCGCGCAGACCGGCAAGCCGGTCAAGCTGGCCACCGAGTTCGACGTCCCCGGCACCGTCGACAACGCCGCCTTCTTCGCCGGCGCCGCCCGCAACCTGGAGGGCAAGGCGGCCGGCGAGTACTCCGGCGACCACACCTCGTACGTGCGGCGCGAGGCGATCGGCGTGGTCGGCTCGATCTCGCCGTGGAACTACCCGCTGCAGATGGCCGCCTGGAAGATCCTCCCGGCGATCGCGGCGGGCAACACCATCGTGCTCAAGCCGGCCGAGCTGACCCCGCTGACCTCGCTGATGTTCGCCAGGGCCTGCACCGAGGCCGGCATCCCGGACGGCGTGGTCAACGTGGTCACGGGCGCCGGGCGCACGGCCGGCGAGCACCTGGTCTCCCACCCCGACGTCGCGATGGTCTCCTTCACCGGCTCCACCGCCGTCGGCCGGCGGGTCGCCGAACTCGCCACCGCGAGCGTCAAGCGCACCCACCTGGAGCTCGGCGGCAAGGCCCCGTTCGTGGTCTTCGACGACGCCGACCTGGACGCCGCGGTGCACGGCGCCGTCGCCGCCTCGCTGATCAACGGCGGCCAGGACTGCACCGCCGCCACCCGCGCCTACGTCCAGCGCCCGCTGTACGAGGCCTTCGTGGCGGGGGTGGCCGAGCTGTACGCGGCGATCCGGATCGGCGACCCGCTGAACCCGCACACCGACCTCGGCCCGCTGGTCTCGTACACCCACCGGGACCGGGTGGCCGGCTTCGTCGAGCGCACCCGTTCGTACGCCACCGTGGTCACCGGCGGACGCGCGCCGCAGCGGGGCCACGACGGCACCGACCTCACCCGGGGCGCCTACTACGAGCCGACCCTGATCACCGGCGCCGCCCAGGACAGCGAGGTGGTCCAGGGCGAGGTCTTCGGCCCGGTGCTGGTCGTGCTGCCCTTCGACGGCGACGACGAGGGCCTGCGGCTGGCCAACGACACCCCGTACGGCCTGGCCGCCTCGGCCTGGACCGGCAACGTGCACCGCGCGCTGCGCGCCACCCGGGAGATCGCCGCCGGGTGCGTCTGGGTCAACGACCACATCCCGATCATCAGCGAGATGCCGCACGGCGGGTACAAGGCGTCCGGCTACGGCAAGGACATGTCCCAGTACTCGCTGGACGAGTACACCCAGGTCAAGCACGTCATGTTCGACACCACCGCGGTCGCCCGCAAGGACTGGCACCGCACCGTCTTCGGAGACAGATAACCCCCGGCCAGAGGGTGCCCCCACACCCCTCTTCTCCCCCAGGAGGCCCGTTCCATGGCGTTCAAGGCGTTCAACGAGCTCACCGACGGTCTGCCCGAACCGGTCCGCAGGGCCTGGGAGCGCAGTCTGACCGGCGGCCGGGCCGCGATCGGCCGCCGCACCCTGCTGCGGGCCGCCGCACTGACCGCCGGAGCGGGCACCCTGGCCGCCTGCGGCATCCCGGCGGCCCCCAGGGCGACCGGCGACTCGACCGCCAACGCCGCCAAGGACCTCTCGGAGAGCGAGAAGGAGGTCGACTTCTCCAACTGGCCGCTGTACGTGGACACCGACGAGAAGGACAAGCAGAGGCACGGCACCCTGGACGCCTTCACCGCGGCCACCGGCATCAAGGTCAAGTACAACGAGGATGTCAACGACAACGTCGAGTTCTTCGGCAAGGTCAAACCGCAGCTCGCGGCCGGCCAGGACACCGGCCGCGACCTGATGGTTCTCACCGACTGGATGGCCGCCCGGCTGATCCGGCTCGGCTGGGCGCAGAAGCTGAACCCGGCGAACGTCACCACCGCGATCACCAACATCGAGGCCCGTTTCCGCGCCCCCGACTGGGACCCGGGCCGGCTCTACTCCTACCCGTGGGCCGGGATCCAGACCGTCGTCGCGTACAACCGGAAGGCGACCAAGGGCAAGGAGGTCACCAGCGTCTCCCAGCTGCTGGACGACCCCGAGCTCAAGGGCCGGGTCACCTTCCTCTCCGAGATGCGCGACAGCGTCGGGATGGTCCTGCTGGACCAGGGCAAGGACCCGGCGAAGTTCACCGCCGACGACTACGACGGAGCGATCGCCCGGTTGCAGAAGGCCGTCGACGGCAAGCAGATCCGCCGCTTCACCGGCAACGACTACGGCCAGGAGCTCTCCTCCGGGGACATCGCCGCCTGCATCGCCTGGGGCGGCGACCTGACCCAACTGCGCGCCGACAACCCGGACATCGAGTTCGTGATCCCGGAGAAGGGCTACCTCGCCTCGACCGACAACCTGCTCGTTCCGGCCAGGGCCCGGCACAAGACGAACGCGGAGAAGCTGATCGACTTCTACTATCAGCCGAAGATCGCGGCGCAGCTGGTCGCGGGCATCGGCTTCGTCTCCGCCGTCACCGGGATGAAGGACGAGCTCGCCACCCTCGCCCCGGACACCGCGGCCAACCCGCTGGTCGTACCCACCCCCGAGATGGCGGCCAAGGCACACGAGTTCCGCACCCTCACCGAGGGCGAGGAGAGCGACTTCGAGCAGAAGTTCTCCAAGCTCATCGGCGCCTGACCCCCACTCACGGCAGAGAATCCCAGGAAGACACCCCATGACAGACCAGCTGCGCGACGCGGCCGGCGGCGACGTCCGCCTCACCGGCATCGGCAAGACCTACGGCTCCTTCACCGCCGTCCACCCGCTCGACCTGACCGTCCCCCAGGGCTCCTTCTTCGCCCTGCTCGGCGCCTCCGGCTGCGGCAAGACCACCACGCTGCGCATGATCGCCGGCCTGGAGGAGCCCACCACCGGCACCGTCCTGATCGGCGGCCAGGACGTCACCGCCCTGCCCCCGTACAAGCGGCCGGTGAACACCGTCTTCCAGAGCTACGCGCTCTTCCCGCACCTGGACATCTTCGAGAACGTCGCCTTCGGCCTGCGCCGGCGCGGGAAGAAGGACGTCAGGAAGCAGGTCGAGTCCATGCTGGAGCTGGTCGAACTCGGCCAGTACGCCCGGCGCAAGCCGCACCAGCTCTCCGGCGGCCAGCAGCAGCGCGTCGCGGTCGCCCGCGCGCTGATCAACCACCCCCAGGTGCTGCTGCTGGACGAACCCCTCGGCGCCCTCGACCTCAAGCTGCGCCGCCAGATGCAGCTGGAGCTCAAGCGGATCCAGACCGAGGTCGGCATCACCTTCGTGCACGTCACCCACGACCAGGAGGAGGCCATGACCATGGCCGACACCATCGCGGTGATGAACGGCGGCCGGGTCGAGCAGCTGGGCGCGCCCGCCGAGCTGTACGAGAACCCCGCCACCACCTTCGTGGCCAACTTCCTCGGCCAGTCCAACCTGCTGCCCGCCGAGGTCACCGGCGGCTCCGGCGAGGACCTCCTGCTCACCGTGGCCGGAACCCGCCTCGCCGTGCCCAAGGCGCGCTGTGCCACTGAGGCCGGGCGGGTCCACCTGGGCGTGCGCCCGGAGAAGATCACCATCACGCACGGCTCCGAGCAGGTCGCCGAGGGCCGCAACCGGCTGGCCGGCACCGTCGTCGACTCCAGCTTCATCGGCGTCTCCACCCAGTACGTGGTGCGCACCGACGGCGGCCAGGAGGTCACCGTCTTCGAGCAGAACATGGAGCGCGACGCCCGGATCGTCCCCGGCGCCCCCGTGCAGCTGCACTGGAACCCGGCGCACTCCTTCGCCCTGGACGCCTCGCAGGCGATCGACGCGGGCACCGCGGAGGAGGCCGCGTGACCACCACCACCCCGGCGGCGCCGCCGCAGGTCATCCCGCTCGCCGAAGCGCCTTCGAAGCCGAAGCGCAAGCTCACCCCGTACTGGCTGCTGCTGCCCGGCATAGCCTGGCTGGTCGTCTTCTTCGCCGTGCCGATGCTGTACCAGGGGTCCACCTCGCTGCAGACCGGCTCGCTCGAAGAGGGCTTCAAGGTCACCTGGCACTTCTCGACGTACTGGGACGCCCTGGTCGAGTACAAGTGGCACTTCGTCCGCTCGTTCTCGTACGCGGCCATCGCCACCGTGCTCTGCCTGGCCATCGGCTACCCGCTCGCGTACACCATCGCCTTCAAGGCGAGCCGGCGCTGGCGCAACGTCATCCTGATCCTGGTCATCGCGCCGTTCTTCACCAGCTTCCTGATCCGCACGCTGGCCTGGAAGACCATCCTGTCCGACGGCGGACCGGTCGTCGGCGCGCTCAACACCCTGCACGTCCTGGACGTCACCAACGCGCTCGGGCTCACCTCCGGCGACCGGGTGCTCGCCACCCCGCTCGCCGTGGTCTGCGGCCTGACCTACAACTTCCTGCCGTTCATGATCCTGCCGCTGTACACCTCGCTGGAGCGGATCGACCCCCGGCTGCACGAGGCGGCCGGCGACCTCTACGCCCGGCCGTTCACGACCTTCCGCAAGGTCACCTTCCCGATCTCGCTTCCGGGCGTGGTCGCGGGCACCCTGCTCACCTTCATCCCGGCCTCCGGCGACTACATCAACGCCCAGCTGCTGGGCTCGCCGAGCGAGCAGATGGTCGGCAACGGCATCCAGAAGCAGTTCCTGAACGTGCTCGACTACCCCACGGCGGCCGCGCTGAGCTTCATCCTGATGGCCCTGATCCTGGGCATGGTGACGGTCTACATGCGCAAGGCCGGGACGGAGGAACTGGTCTGATGTCCCGCATCTTCAAGTGGATCCGCGCCCACCTGGTGGTCCTGGCCGGCCTGCTGGCCCTCGCCTACCTGGTGCTGCCCAACCTGGTCGTGCTGGCCTTCTCGTTCAACAAGCCGGTCGGCAAGTTCAACTACGAGTGGAACGAGTTCTCCACCGACGCCTGGACCAACCCCTGCGGCGTGGCCGACATGTGCCAGTCGCTCTCGCTCAGCCTGCAGATCGCGGTGCTCGCCACCATCGGCGCCACCGTGCTCGGCACGATGGTCGCCTTCGCGCTGGCCCGCTACCGCTTCCGCGGCCGCTCGGCCACCACCGCGATGATCTTCCTGCCGATGGCCATGCCCGAGGTGGTCATGGCCGCCTCGCTGGGGACGCTGTTCCTCAACATGCGCATCCCGTTCGGCTTCACCACCATCCTCATCGCGCACATCATGTTCTGCCTCAGCTTCGTGGTGACGGCGGTCAAGGCGCGTGTGATGAGCATGGACCCGAGGCTCGAACAGGCCGCCCAGGACCTCTACGCGACCCCCACCCAGACCTTCCTGAGGGTCACCCTGCCGCTGGCCGCCCCCGGCATCGCCGCCGGAGCGCTGCTCAGCTTCGCCCTCTCGTTCGACGACTTCATCATCACCCAGTTCAACTCGGGCCCGACCACGGTCACCTTCCCGATGTTCGTCTGGGGCGCCTCGCAGCGCGGCATCCCGGTGCAGGTGAACGTCATCGGCACCGCGATGTTCGTCGCCGCGGTCGCGCTGACCGTCGCCGGACAGTGGCTCGGCAACCGCCGGAAGGCCACCGCCTGACCGGCCGCATGACGTACGGTCGGCAGCGGTGGCGCACGAACCATCGCCTATTCGTAGAAAGTGGCTGATAATGCATGGACTCCGCCCGCGCACTCAGTGACGCCAGGCCCACCCCCTTCTGGCTGGAGGACCCCGGCCGGCCGGAGGCGCTCCCCGCCCTGGTCGGCTCCACCACCTGCGACCTGCTGGTCGTCGGCGGCGGCTACTCAGGCCTGTGGACCGCCCTCATCGCCAAGGAGCGCGACCCCTCGCTGGACGTCGTGCTGGTTGAGGGCAACGAGGTCGGGTGGGCCGCGTCCGGGCGCAACGGCGGATTCTGCGCGGCCAGCCTCACTCACGGCTTCGGCAACGGCCTGGACCGCTGGCCCGCCGAACTCGCCCAGCTGGAACGCCTCGGCGCCGCCAACCTCGACGGCATCGAGGCCGCCATCAAGCGCTACGGCATCGACGCCGAGTGGGAACGCACCGGCGAGATCGACATCGCCACCCAGCCCCACCAGGTCGAGGAACTGCACGAGATGGCCGAGGCCGCCGCCCGGTACGGCTTCGACCTCACCGTCCTGGACGCCGACCAGCTGCGCGCCGAGGTGAACTCGCCGACCTTCCTCGGCGGCGTCTGGGACAAGGAGGGCGTGGCCATGGTCCACCCCGCCAAGCTCGCCTGGGGCCTCAAGGACGCCTGCCTGAGCCAGGGCGTACGGATCTTCGAGCACACCCGGGCCACCGACCTGCGGGAGCACGGCAGCGGCATGGCCGTCCGTACCCCGTACGGCCGGGTCTTCGCCCGCAGGGTCGCGCTCGGCACCAACGTCTTCCCTTCCCTGCTCAAGAGGGTCCGCCCGTACGTCGTGCCGGTGTACGACTACGCGCTGATGACCGAGCCGCTCAGCGCCGAGCAGCTCGCCTCGATCGGCTGGCGCGGCCGCCAGGGGCTCGGCGACAGCGCCAACAAGTTCCACTACTTCCGGCTCTCCGCCGACAACCGGATCCTCTGGGGCGGCTACGACGCGGTCTACCACTACGGCGGCCACGTCCGGCACGAGTACGACCAGCGGCCGGAGACCTTCCGCACCCTGGCGGGCCACTTCTTCCGCTGCTTCCCGCAGCTGGAGGGGCTGCGCTTCACCCACGCCTGGGGCGGTGCCATCGACACCTGCAGCAGGTTCTCGGCGTTCTTCGACACCGCGTACCGGGGCAAGGTCGCGTACGCCGTCGGGTACACCGGGCTCGGCGTCGGCGCGACCCGCTTCGGCGCGGAGGTGATGCTCGACCTGCTCGCGGGCGAGCGCACCGAGCGCACCTCGCTGGACATGGTGCGCTCCAAGCCGCTGCCGTTCCCGCCCGAGCCGGTGCGCTGGGCCGGGATCGAGATCACCACCCGCTCGCTGGAGCGGTCCGACCGCAACGGCGGCCACCGCAACCTGTGGCTGCGCACGCTCGACCGGCTGGGGCTCGGCTTCGACAGCTGACCTCGTGACCTCGTGACCTCGTTTGACTTCGTTGACCCCGTTTGACCTCGTTGACCCGGTGATTCCGCTGCCCCGCGAATCCGCGCTACTCGTGTAGCGCGACCCGTGTAAGAGGGACCCGCCGTCCACCTCTCCTTGGTGACGGCGGGTCTCGGTCTTCCCGCCGCCCGACCGATCGGTACGAGCGTCAAGAAGCGGGGACAGACATGGAGAGCACCGGACTGCACTGGCTCACCCAGGTGGCACCGGACCCGGAGGACTTCCGGAAGCACTGGGAACGCACTGGACTGGGCCTGATGCCGCTGCCGGCCGGGCGGCGCTGGGACGTCCTGTCCGTCCCCGGCCGGCTCGGGCGGCCGGCCCTGGACATCCTGGACACCCGCCACCGCGGCCCGGTCCTCGCCGACTTCGAGGGCGAGCAGGTCAGCTTCCTGGTGCCGGTCGGCACCGCCGCCCGCTGGGTCGGCACCGGCGTGCGCGGCGCGGGGGAGGGCAGCTGGATCGTCGTTCCGCACCCCGAACGCAGCAGCCGGGGCGTGCGATGGCTGGTCCCGCCCGACGGATCCGGCAGGCTCAACGACCCGGTGCTGCTGGAGCTGGCCCTGCACGAGGCGGCGGCCCGGCTCAGCGGCTGGTGAGCCCCGGGCGGCTCCCCGAGGTGGCGCGCGGGGTGGGCGCCCGCGTCAGACTGGAGGCGTGACCATCGCCCCGCACGCCGTCGACGCGTCCCTCCGCCCGGGCCCCGCCCAGCTGCGCCTGGCCGCCCTGGCCGCGCCCGTCTGCGAGCGGTACGGGCTGGCGCTGGCCGGCGGGCACGGGCTGCGCGCCCACGGCGTCGAGGCCTGTGCACAGGACGGGCTCACCCTGGCGACCGGCGGCGCCGACCTGCCGGAGGTGGCCGCCGCCCTGACCGGGGCGTACCGCGCGGCGGGCGGCGGGGTCGCCGAGCGGCCCGGCACGCCGCGCCTGGAGCAGCTGACCGTGCGGCTGGCGCTGGGCGGGCGGTCGCACTCGGTGGAGCTGCGGAAGGAGCCGCTCGGCCACCGGCCGGTCCGGCTCGACCTGGGCGCTCCGGGGCCGGAGGAGCCACCGGTCATCCTGCCGGTGGTCGCCCTGGAGGACGCGGCGGCGCTCGCCACCGCGCTGCTGGTCGACCGGGGCATGCCGCGTGACCTGATCGACGTGCACGCCCTCGCCCGGTGCTATCGCGAGGGCGAACTGCTCGCACTGGCGGGGGAGTTGGATCCGGACTTCCAGCCGACGGCGCTCGCCGACCGGCTGGAGACGCTCGCCGAGGCGGCGGACGGCCGGTTCCGCGCCCGGGGCGTCGACGCCGGGGCGGTGGACGGGCTCAAGCGGTGGGCGCTCGCCTGGGCGCAGGACCTGCGGCTGGACCTGCTGGAGACCCAGGAGGCGGCGGACGGGCTGCACGACCCGTACCTGGAGGACGAGGAGTCCTGACCCCCCCGGGACCGGGTGGTTCACGCGGTTCACGCGTCCGGAGTAGCGGCGAGTAGCGGAGAGACGACCTGTAAGGCTGAATCCGAGATCCCCGTCAGCCTGTTCGTTGAGCCTCGCCGCAGCGGCGACCAGACTGGAAGACGAGCGCGGTAGCCCCGTGAATTCCCGTCGCCCGGCCCTCTCGCGGGCGGCGCCAGACCGGACCGGTGGCAGGACGCCGCCCGGGACTTCGGAGGCAGACGGACCTTGAGCAAGCACATCATTCACTGGATCGGCGGCAAGCCGGTCGCCACCGCCGGTGCGGCGCCCCGCCGTGGTGACATCTTCGACCCGGCCACCGGCCAGGTCGCCGGCCACGTGGACTTCGCCGAGATCGCTGAGGTCGACCAGGCCGTGGCCGCCGCCGCCTCGGCCTTCGCCGAGTGGCGCACCGCCTCGGTGGCCAAGCGGACGACGGTGCTCTTCGCCTTCCGCGAGCTGCTGAACGCCCGCCGCGACGAGCTGGCCTCGATCATCGTCTCCGAGCACGGCAAGGTGCACTCGGACGCGCTGGGCGAGATCGCCCGCGGCCTGGAGGTCGTCGAGTACGCCTGCGGCATCCCGCAGCTGATCAAGGGCGGCTTCACCGAGCAGGCGTCCACCGGCGTCGACGTCTACTCGATCCGCCAGCCGCTCGGCCCGGTCGCGATCATCTCGCCGTTCAACTTCCCGGCCATGGTGCCGATGTGGTTCTTCCCGATCGCCATCGCGGCCGGCAACACCGTCGTGGTGAAGCCCTCGGAGAAGGACCCGTCCGCGGCCAACTTCCTGGCCGAGCTGTGGAAGGAGGCCGGCCTGCCGGACGGCGTGTTCAACGTCGTGCACGGTGACAAGGTCGCCGTCGACCGCCTTCTGGAGCACCCGGACGTCAAGTCCGTCAGCTTCGTCGGCTCCACCCCGATCGCCCGCTACGTCTACGAGACCGGCACCCGCTACGGCAAGCGCGTGCAGGCCCTGGGCGGCGCCAAGAACCACATGCTGGTCCTGCCGGACGCCGACCTCGACCTCGCCGCCGACGCCGCCGTCAACGCGGGCTTCGGCGCGGCCGGCGAGCGATGCATGGCGGTGTCCGTCCTGGTCGCGGTCGACCCGATCGGCGACGAGCTGGTCGAGAAGATCAAGGAGCGGGTGGCGACCCTGAAGGTCGGCCCCGGCTGCAACGGCGACTCGGAGATGGGCCCGCTGGTCACCGGCCAGCACCGCGACAAGGTCACCTCCTACGTCGAGTCCGGCATCGCCGACGGCGCCGAGCTCGCCGTGGACGGCCGCAAGCACCCGATCACCGCGGAGGACGAGAACGGCACCCCGACCGCCGACGGCTTCTGGCTCGGCCCCACGCTGTTCGACCACGTGAAGCCCGGCATGTCCGTGTACAACGACGAGATCTTCGGCCCGATCCTCTCCGTCGTGCGCGTCGCCTCCTACGAGGAGGGCCTGGCGCTCATCAACGCCAACCCGTACGGCAACGGCACCGCCCTCTTCACCAACGACGGCGGCGCGGCCCGGCGCTTCCAGTTCGAGGTGGAGGTCGGCATGGTCGGCATCAACGTGCCGATCCCGGTGCCGGTCGCCTACTACTCCTTCGGTGGTTGGAAGGCCTCGCTGTTCGGCGACGCCCACGCGTACGGCCCGGACGGCGTGCAGTTCTTCACCCGCGGCAAGGCCGTGACCCAGCGCTGGCTGGACCCCTCGCACGGCGGCATCAACCTCGGCTTCCCCACCAACAGCTGAGTCGGCGGTTCCAACCTGTTCCACCTGCTCGGCCGGCTGGCCGGATCCCTCCACCCGGGGTCCGGCCAGCACCTTTTGCCCGCCGTTTGCATCCGGGGCCAGAAGCGCGTACAGTTCTTCGAGCTGCCTGGCAGGGAGCACCGGACACGCAACTGCGCGGACGGCCCCGGGGCGGCCAATCCTCTGAAACACCACTTCCCGGTTCGTGCCGGTCGCTTTCGCTTTCTCGCGTTGCGGCTTGGTGCCTATTTGGCGTGCGCGTTTTATCGGATTGCGGCTGGATTCGCTTTTCGGAGCGGGGATCGGCTAGAGTTTGAAACGTCGGACGGGGCGTCAAGCCCCGGAAGACACCGGCGAGTTGGATGAT
>NZ_JAFLNG010000459.1 GCF_017427025.1 Streptomyces sp. FH025 | reverse complement strand
CGCAGGTGCCGCCGCAGCCGTACGCCCAGCCGCCGTACCCCCAACAGCCTTACGGGCAGCAGCCGTACGGGCAGCCCCCGTACGCCGCCCAGCAGCCGCCCGCCGGTCCGTACGGATACCCGCAGCCCGCCGCGGCGCCCGCCGGCAAGCGCGGCCTGCGGTCCAGGCTGAGGATCGTCGGCGCGGTCGGCGGCTGCCTCGCGCTGGCCGTCGGCTACTTCGTGACCGGCCCGAGCGTCAGCAGCGCCAAGCCCGGCGACTGCGTCCGGGCGACCGGCTCCCGTACCGTGGAGATCCTCAACTGCACTGACCCCAAAGCGAATTACCGAGTGCTGTCGAAGTTCACCGACACCACCGACGTGAACCGCTGCCGGCAGACGCCGCAGACCACCACAGCCGTCTCGGGCAAGAGCGGCCGCCGCTGGAACACGAAGCGGTACGTGCTCTGCCTCGGCCCGCTGGCGCCCACCACCACCGGCAAGCCGCCGGTGAAGACGTACTGACCCCGTTCCACCGACTTCCTTCTCCGGGGGACCTCTTGTCCGTTCCGCCTCCGCCCCAGATGCCGTACGGCCCGCCGCCGGGCGACGGCAACCCCTACGGCCCGCCGCCGGGCAGCGGCAACCCGTACGCCCCACCGCCGAGCGACGGCAACCCGTACGCCTCCGGCAACCCGTACGGCGCCCCGCCGCCGCCCGGCTACGGTTACCCGGCCGCCCCGCCGCCGGGCCCGCCGTACGGCGCGCAGCCGCCCGGCTACGGCTACGGGTACCCGCCACCGGCCCCGGTGGACGGGCCGCACTGCCGCTTCTGCGGCGGCTTCCCGGCGGTGGACGTCAACGTCCGCGGCCACCAGGGCCTGGTGCTCTGGTACCGGATGCTGCGGATGCCCGGCCCGTTCTGCCTCACCTGCGGGACGGCCACCGTGCGCGACATGTCCGCCCGGACGCTCGTCCAGGGCTGGTGGGGCTGGGCGTCGCTGATCCTGACCCCGATCACCCTGCTGATGAACCTCGGCGCCAACGGGAAGATCAAGCGGCTGCCGCCGCCGATGCCCGGCACCCACGGCCCGCAGCTCGACCCGGGCGTCCCGCTGAGCCGGCGCCCGCACACGGCCATGCTGCTGCTGCCGCTCTCCCTGGCGGTCACCGTCCTCCTGGCCGCCACCGGTGTGCTCGGCCCGAAGGACGACAACAACACCCCGGTCTCGTCGTCCTCGGTCTCGCCCACCCCGCACACCTTCTCGCCGGCGCCGCTGCCGACCTACACCCCGCCGGTCTTCCCCTCACCGACCTTCACCCTGCCGCCGCTGCCGAGCATCACGCTGCCGCCGGTCACCACCCCGACCGACTCCGCGGACCGCGTGGACGAGGCCAAGGCCGGCGACTGCCTGCGCAACGAGAACGGCACCAGCGAGACCACCGACACCCACCCGAAGGTCACCGTGCTGCCCTGCACCGACGCGAAGGCGCAGTACAAGGTGGTCTTCAAGTACCTGACCACCTCCGACGAGAAGGTCTGCGAGAAGCAGCCGAAGTCGGACAGCTGGTACATCAGCAAGCACCCCAGCTTCCCGGTCCTGGACTACGTGCTCTGCCTGAAGCAGCTCAAGTGACCCCGGGCACGCGCGAGGGGTGGTCCGGCGTCCGGACCACCCCTCGCGTCGTGTGCGGGCTCAGCCCTGCTGCTCGGCCCACCAGGCGCGCAGCGCCGCGACCGCCGCGTCATGCTCCATCGGGCCGTGCTCCAGCCGGAGTTCGAGCATGTGCTTGTACGCCTTTCCGACCACCGGACCGGGCTTGACGGCGAGCAGCTCCATGATCTCGTTGCCGTCCAGCGCCGGGCGGATGGCGTCCAGCTCCTCCTGCGCCTTCAGCTCCCCGATCCGCTGCTCCAGGCCGTCGTAGGTGCGCGACAGCGCCGCCGCCTTCTTGCGGTTGCGGGTGGTGCAGTCCGAGCGGGTCAGCTTGTGCAGGCGCTCCAGCAGCGGCCCGGCGTCGGTGACGTAGCGGCGCACCGCGGAGTCGGTCCACTCGCCGCCGCCGTAGCCGTGGAAGCGCAGGTGCAGCTCGACCAGGCGCGACACGTCCTCGGTGAGCTCCTTGGAGTACTTGAGCTCGCGCATCCGCTTGCGGGTCATCTTGGCGCCGACCACCTCGTGGTGGTGGAAGGAGACCCGGCCGTCCGACTCGAAGCGGCGGGTGCGCGGCTTGCCGATGTCGTGCAGCAGCGCGGCCAGCCGCAGGGTGAGGTCCGGGCCGTCCTGCTCCAGGTCGATGGCCTGCTCCAGGACGGTCAGCGAGTGCTCGTAGACGTCCTTGTGCCGGTGGTGCTCGTCGCGCTCCAGCCGCAGCGCGGGCAGCTCCGGCAGCACGTGGTCGGCCAGCCCGGTGTCGACCAGCAGCCGCAGGCCCTTCACCGGGTGCTTGGCGAGCAGCAGCTTGTTCAGCTCGGCCTGGACCCGCTCGGCGGAGACGATGGTGATCCGCTCGGCCATCTCCGTCATCGCGACGACCACCTCGGGCGCTGGCTCGAAGTCCAGCTGGGCGGCGAAACGGGCGGCCCGCATCATCCGCAGCGGGTCGTCGGAGAAGGACTCCTCCGGGGTGGCGGGGGTGCGCAGCACCCGGGCCTCCAGGTCCTCCAGGCCGTGGTGCGGGTCGACGAAGCCGCGGCCGGGCAGGTCGACGGCCATCGCGTTGACCGTGAAGTCCCGGCGGACCAGGTCCTCCTCGATGGTGTCGCCGTACGTCACCTCGGGCTTGCGCGAGGTGCGGTCGTACGCCTCGGAGCGGTAGGTGGTGATCTCGATCAGGAAGGACCCCTCGGCGGTGTCCTTGCGGGCGCCGACGGTGCCGAACGCGATGCCCACGTCCCAGACCGCGTCCGCCCAGCCCTTGACCAGCTTGAGCACCTGCTGCGGGCGGGCGTCGGTGGTGAAGTCCAGGTCGTTGCCGAGCCGGCCGAGCAGAGCGTCCCGGACCGAGCCGCCGACCAGCGCCAGCCGGTGACCGGCCGCCTGGAACCGGCGGGCGATCTCGTCGGCGACCGGCGACACCCGCAGCAGCTCTTGCAGCCCCAGGGTCTGGGCCTCGCTCAGGCCTGGGACGACCTGGACGGCGGTGCTCGAACGGTCGGTGTGCGCGGTGGACTCATTGGCAGTGGACACGGCTCACAAGGGTACGTGCCCCGGCAGGTCAACCGCCCGCGCGTTTTGGGCGTCTCACCCCACAGCCCGCAACACTGCACGCCGGGCTGGATCGTTACCATGCCGGTGGACGAGTCTCGGGCACCGGACAGGGGATGCGGTGCCGCGCGCCGCCACGTCGGAGGAAACCTCCGCGGCGGCAGCGCGGTGAACGGCGTCAGGCGAAGAACGTCGAGCGGGGAACGTCGGGCGACAGCGCCCTACGGACAGCATCAGCAGCGAGCGATCGAGAACGGCGAGGGCGGAAACGAGTGAGTGAGCCGGCACGGCACTCGGGCCTGGGGGCGCACCGACAGCCTGGACGGGCCGTGGGCCCCGCCGAACAGCCCGCCGAACAGTCCGCCGACGGACGGAGCGGCCGCCTGGCCCGCCGTTTCGCCGCCGCCTGCGCGGCCGCCCTGACCCTGTTCACGGCCGCCCCCGCCACGGCGCTGCCGGCCGGCGGCAACGTCCGCCCGGCCGCCGACGCGGCGACCACGGCGGAGTACCCGGTGGCGCTGAGCATCGAGTCGGTGACCCCGCAGGTGGCCGTCCCCAACGGCACCGTGACCATCACCGGGCACGTCACCAACGCCGGCAGGTCGGCGGTCAAGGGCGCGCACGCGGCCGTGCGCAAGCCGGTCTCCAGCAAGCCGCTGCAGCGGCGCAGCGAGCTGGCCTCGGTGGCCACCCGCTCCACGCCCAGCGACCGGGACGGGGTGGAGCTGGACAGCCCGCAGTACGCCCTGCCGGAGCTGAACCCCGGCCAGAGCCAGTCGTACACGCTGAGCGTCGCGGTGAGCGACCTCGGGCTGTCCGACAGCGGCGTCTACGAACTGGCGGTGGACGCCTGGGGCACGACCGCCGACAGCGGGCGCGACCGGGCCCTGGGCATCGCCCGCACCTTCCTGCCGTACAACCCGGGCGGCGCCGACGCCCAGCCGACGAAGGTCACCACGCTCTGGCCGCTGGTGCACGCGCCGGTGCTGGCCGCGCAGACCGCCGCCGCCGACAACGACCAGACCGTCCCGGTGCTGCGCGACGACAGCCTCGCCACCGAGTTCGCCCCGGGCGGCCGGCTGTACGAACTGGTGGACACCGGCTCCAAACTCACCGGGCTGACCTGGGTGGTCGACCCCGACCTGCTGGACACCGCGTTCGCGATGACCGGCAAGTACCGGGTGCAGAAGCCGGGCACGGAGAACTCCGGCAAGGCGGCCAAGGAGGACAACACCGTCCCCGGCTCCGGCCAGGCCGCCGCCGCGGCCTGGCTCGACAAGCTGCGCGCGGCCGTCGCCAAGCCGGGCGGCCAGGTGGTCGCGCTGCCGTACGCCGACCCCGACCTCGCCTCGATCGCCCACAACGGCTCCGACCTCGCCGGGATGGGCACCGCCCTGAACAAGGCGGCCACCGCCGGCCGGCTGACCGTCGAGGGCCGGCTGTCCGTGGACACCCGCTCCGACGTGGCCTGGCCGTACCAGGGCCACCTCGACCAGCAGATCGCCGGCATCGCCCGGCAGGCGGGCAGCGGCCTGCTGCTGGTCAACGGTGCGAGCATGCCGGAGCCGGACTCGGTGAACTACACCGCCACCGCGGTGCGCCCGATCGGCAACGGACAGAACGCCGTGGTCGCCGACGAGACGGTCTCCGCGCTCTTCCAGAACGACCTGAGCACCCCGCAGGAACAGACCGAGGCGGCCCAGCGCTTCCTCGCCGAGACCTTCGCGATCACCCACGAGCAGCCGCAGAACCAGCGCGGCCTGCTGATCATGCCGCCGCGCGAACTGACCGCCGGCAGCGCCAAGGTGCTGGCGGGCGCGCTGCAGGCGGCCGACAAGTGGACGACCCCGGTGAAGCTGGACGCGCTGGCCCAGTCCGCGCCGGACCCCAAGGCCAACACCACCGTCCCGGCGCCCGCCGACTACCCGACCCAGGCCCGGGCCTCCGAGCTGACGGCCGCCGACCTGAGCAGCACCGACGACATCCAGCACAACCTGGACATCCTGATGCGGGTGCTCACCCTGCCGCAGCGGGTGCGCGGCCCGTTCAGCGCCGCCATGGTGCGCTCGCTGTCCACCGAGTGGCGCGCCCAGCCGGAGGCCGGCGGCACCTACCGCGAGGGCGTCACGAAGTACCTGAAGGACCTCACCGAAGCCGTCAAGGTGCCGCCGAAGACGGCCGTCACCCTGGCCGGGAACACCGGCCAGCTCCAGGTCAGCGTGCGCAACGACCTCACCCAGACGGTCACCAACCTGAAGCTGGTGCTCACCTCGACCCAGCCGAACAGGGTGTGGGTGGGCAAGGCCGAGGAGCTGGTCCTCCCGGCCTCGCAGAGCGTCACCCTGCGGTTCCCGGCCGAGGCGCGCAACAACGGCAAGGTCACCATGACCGCCCAGTTGTGGACCACCGGCCCCGACCCGCAGAAGTACGGCGAAGCGCAGGTGTTCCGGGTGGAGGTCACCTCGGTGACCAACGGGGTGCTGTACGTCTTCGCGGGCGCCGGCGTCCTGCTGCTGCTGGCCGCGCTGCGCTTCGTCCGCCAGCGCAAGCGCCGCGGCGGGCAGCCCCACGAGGACGGCGACCAGCCGGTCGGGGACGACCCGGCGCCGGACGGCGGCGGGGACGCCTCCGAGGCCGGGCCGGACGCCCCGGCGGAGGAGTCCGCCGAAGGGGATCCCGCGCAGACACCGCGCGCCAGCAGCCCGGATGGCCGGAATCGGGCCGCCGGTGATGAGAAGGTTGGTCCTTGATACCGCCGACCACCCGCACCGCCGGGCCGGCCTCCCCCACGACAGCGAAGAGGTGACATGACCGGGCGCAGCGAGGAGCGGCCGCCGGGCCGCGGTGAGAGCCGGCCGGGCGCCGAGTCGCCGTCCGGCGACTGGTACGTGGCCGACACCTACGCCCAGGACCCGTACGCCGACGCGTACGGGAACCCGCAGGACGGCCAGGACCCGTACGGCCTGCGGGCCGCCCGGCCCGTCGAGCAGCAGCCGCCGGCCACCGCGTACGACGTGCCGCCGCAGCTGCCGCCGCAGGGCGGCGGCTTCCCGACGCCGGTGCCGCCGGCCCCGTACGCCCCGCAGGCCTCGTTCTCGCCCCC
>NZ_JAFLNG010000458.1 GCF_017427025.1 Streptomyces sp. FH025 | reverse complement strand
GCCGACCCGTCCGGCGGCTCGCTGCCACCCTGGCAGCCCGGCGCCCACCTGCGCCTCGCCCTGCCCTCCGGGCGCGAGCGCCACTACTCGCTCAGCGGCGACCCGGCCGACCGCCACGGCTACCGGATCGCCGTACGGCGGCTGCCCGAGGGCGGCGGCGGGTCCGTCGAGATCCACGACACCCTGCACCCCGGCGCCCGCCTCAGCGCCCGCCGCCCGCGCAACGGCTTCGCCTTCTGCGCCGAGCCCGCGGTCCTGCTGCTCGCCGGCGGCATCGGCATCACCCCCCTCCTCCCGATGGCCCGGGAGGCCCAACGGCACGGCCTCGACTGGCGCCTGGTCCACGTCGGCCGCAGCGCTGCCACCCTCCCGTACGCCGAGGAGTTGCGCGCCCTCGACCCGCGCCGCGTGGTGCTGCGCACCGACGACACGCACGGCGGAGTCCCCACCGGCGCCGAACTGCTGGCCCACGCCCCGCGCGGCGCCGCCGTCTACTGCTGCGGCCCGGCGCCGATGCTCACCGCCGTCCAGCGGGCCCTGGACGGATCCCCGGCCGCCGCCCTGCACTTCGAGCGCTTCGGTGCCGCCCCGATCACCGACGGCGAGCCCTTCGCCGTCCGTCTGGGCACCGACGGCCCGACCCTCGACGTCCCCGCCGACCGCTCCGCCCTGGACGTGCTGCGCGAGGCCCGCCCCGACCTCCCGTACTCCTGCCACCAGGGCTTCTGCGGCACCTGCGAGGTCCGCGTGGTCTCCGGCGAGCCCGACCACCGGGACCGCCGCCTCACCTCCGAGCAGCGCGCCGCCGGCGCCCTCCTGCCCTGCGTCTCCCGGGCCGCCGAGGGCGAGACCCTCGTGCTCGACCTCTAGAAGGAGCCCCGATGCCCCCGCTGGCGAAAGCGACCCCCGCGACGACCCCCGCGCCCTCCGTGTCCTCTGTGACCTCCGCGCCCTCCGCGTCCCGTGCGACCCCCGCCTTCCCCTACGCCGAGCGCGACCTCGCACGCTTCCGCGCGACCCAGCAACTCGCCTACGACTGCGCCGAACAGGTCGCCGCCTGGATCGAACCGGGGGTGACCGAGCGGCAGGCCACCGCCGAGCTGCGCCGCCGCCTGGTCGCCGCCGGCGTGCAGGACTTCTTCCACGTCCCCTTCGCCTGGTTCGGCGACCGTACGGCCTTCCGGCACTTCCACACCCCGCTCCAGTTCTTCGCCGGCAACCGCCGCCTGGAGGAGGGCATGCCGTACGTGCTGGACTGCGCCCCCATCGTGGACGGCTACACCGCCGACATCGGCTACGGCGGCAAGGTCGGTGAGAACCGGGTCTGGGACCGCCTGGCCGCCGACCTGAAGGTCTACCGCGAGCTGATCCTCGCCGAGGTGCGCGCCCGCAGGCCGCTGAACGAGGTGTACGCGGCCGTGGACGCGCAGATCGCCGCGCACGGCTACGACAACCGGCACCAGGTCTACCCGGGCCGGGTGATCGGCCACCAGGTCACCCGCACCACCGTGCGCGGCCCGGCCGGGGTGAATGTCTTCGGCTTCGGCGTGCGCACCCTCCAGACCCTCGGTCGCGAGCTCATCTCCGAACGGCTGCAAGGCCGTTCACCGCTCTGGGCGGACGGCCGGTCGTCCCGGCACGCGCCCACCCCGGGCCTGTGGGCGGTCGAGCCGCACATCGGCTTCCGCGGCGTGGGCATCAAGTTCGAGGAACTGCTGGTGGTCACCGAGGACGACGCCTACTGGCTCGACGACGACCTCCCGCACGTCCGCCGCTGGACCGCCGGGTCGACCGCCGACCGGACTTCCGTAGCGCCGACCGCTGCCGAGCCGACCGGCGCCGAGCCGACCGCTGCCGAGCCGACCGCTGCCGAGCCGACCGCTGCCGAGCCGACCGGCGCCGAGCCGACCGACGACACCCTGGAGGCCACCCGATGACGCCCCCCGTCCGCCGCCGCACCGTCCACTCGGGCGGCCTCCCGCTCGCCGTCTTCGAGCAGGGCGACCCGGCCGCCCCCACCGTCCTCCTCGTTCACGGCTATCCCGACACCCACGCCGTCTGGGACGACATCGCCGCCGACCTCGCCCGCGACCACCACGTGGTCCGCTACGACGTGCGCGGCGCCGGGGAGTCCGGCGTCCCCGCCGACCGAGCCGGCTACCGCCTGGCGCGGCTCGCCGAGGACCTGTTCGCCGTCGCCGACGCGGTCAGCCCGGACCGCCCGGTCCACCTGGTGGCCCACGACTGGGGATCGATCCAGTCCTGGGAGGCCGTCACCACCCCCGGCGCCGAGCACCGGATCGCCTCGTACACCACCATGTCCGGCCCCAGCCTGGACCACATGGGCTACTGGCTGCGCCACCGGCTGCGCCGCCCCACCCCCCGCCACCTCCGGCAGCTGCTCCACCAGGGCGCGCACTCCTGGTACATCACCGCCTTCCACCTGCCCTTCCTCGCCCCAGCCGTCTGGCGGCTCGGTCTGGCCCGGGCCTGGCCGCGGGTGCTGCGCGACCTGGAGCACGTCACCCCGCGCGCCGACCACCCGCAGCGTGGCCTGCGCCGCGACGCGGTCCGCGGCATCGAGCTGTACCGGGCCAACTTCCGCCCCACCATGGGAAGTCCGCGCGAGCGGCCGACCGAGGTGCCGGTCCAGCTGATCACCCTCACCCGGGACCGCTACGTCGGCACCTACCTCTCCGAGGGCCTGGAACGCTGGGTACCGGACCTGACCCGACGGACGCTGCACGCCGGCCACTGGTCGGCGCTGCTGGAGAAGGGAGCCACCGTGGCCGGCATGGTCCGCGAGTTCGCCGCCCGCACCGAGCGGGGCACGACGGAGGAGGGCGACGGCCGCCTGGTGGTGGTCACCGGCGGCGGCAGCGGCATCGGACGGGCCACCGCGCTCGCCTTCGCCGAGGACGGCGCCAGGGTGGTGGTCTGCGACCTCGACCTCGCGGCCGCCGAACGCACCGCCGAACTCGCCTCGCTGATCGGCCCGCAGGCGCACGCCTACCGGGTGGACGTCTCCGACGGCGCCGCGATGGACGCCTTCGCGCAGACCGTCGCCGCCGAGCACGGGGTGCCCGACGTGATGGTCAACAACGCCGGCATCGGCCACTCCGGGACGTTCCTCCAGACCACGGAGAAGGAGTGGCAGCGGGTCCTGGACGTCAACCTCTGGGGCGTGATCCACGGCTGCCGCGCCTTCGGCGCCCTGATGGCCGACCGCGGCCAGGGCGGACACATCGTCAACGTCTCCTCGGCCGCCGCCTACCTGCCGTCCAAGGCGCTCACCGCCTACGCCACCAGCAAGGCCGCGGTGTTCATGCTCTCCGACTGCCTGCGCGCCGAGTTCGTCGGCCACGGCATCGGCGTCTCCACCATCTGCCCGGGCATCGTCAACACCAACATCACCCGCACCTCCACCTTCTCCGCCACCACCGCGGCCGAGCAGTCCGCCAAGCAGGCCCGCGCCGCCAAGCTCTACGCGCGCCGCGGCTTCCCCCCGGAGAAGGTCGCCACCGCCATCCTGGCCGCCGTCCGCACCGGCAAGCCCGTCGTCCCCGTGACTCCCGAGGCCAAGGTGGCCCGCCTCCTCTCCCGCTTCAGCCCCGGCCTCCTCCGCCTCGCCGCCCGCCTCAACGTCACCTGAAACACCGGTCGAAACGCAGGTTGAAACACCGGTTGAAACACCGGTTGAAACGCCGGTTGAAACGCCGGTCAACGTCACCTGAAACACCGGCGGGGGCACCGAAGCGGCCGTCCGGATACGCTGACCCGATGATCGAGGACGGCGCTACGGACAAGGGCAGTGTGACCACGGTGCGGCGGATCGGCGAGACGATCCGCCGCCCGGTCGGCGAGTGGACGCCCGCGGTGCACGCCCTGCTGACCCACCTGGAAGCGGTGGGCTTCACCCGGGCCCCGCGACTCGTCGGCACCGACGGCAGTGACGAGGTGCTGTCGCTGCTGCACGGCGAACCCGCCTTCAGCCCCTGGCCGTCGGCCCTGCGGTCGACCGAGGGAATTGTCGAACTCGGGCGTTGGCTGCGGGAGTACCACGACGCCGTCCGGGACTTCCGGCCGCCGGCCGACGCGCGCTGGCAGGGTCAGGAGGAGGAGTGGCGGCCCGGCCTGGTCATCCGGCACGGTGACCTCGGCCCGTGGAACTCCATCTGGACCGGCGACCGACTGGCCGGCTTCATCGACTGGGACTTCGCGGCGCCCGGCCACGCCCTCGACGACCTCGCGCAACTCGCCTGGTACGCCGTGCCGTTGCGCCCCGTCGAGCAGCAGCGACGGGCATCGGTCACCGGTGCACCCGTCCTGCGCCGTCGCCTCAACGCCCTGTGCGCCGCCTACGGGGCGCAGCCGGCGGCGGTGCTCGACGCGCTGGACGCCGTCCAGTCCCGCGAGGGCGAGCGCATCGAACGGCTCGGCCGGCTCGGCCAGGAGCCGTGGGCGATGTTCCTCGCCCGCGGTGACGCGACCGAGATGGCGGCCGAGCGGTCCTGGCTCCGCGCCGAACGCACACTGCTCCTCGACGGCGACGGCGACGGCGACGGCGACGGCGCTAGCGCGGGCGACAGCGCCAGCGCGAGCGCCAGGGCCAGCACCAGCGCCAGGACCAGCGACGGTTCGGACACCTGAGCGCCGCCCGTACCGGCTGACGAGGGCCGCCCGAGGCTGTGAGAGCATCGAGGTCCATGGAGATGACAACCGCTCTGTGGTCCTTCGCCCTCGTCGTGGGGCTGCTCACCCTCACCCCCGGCCTCGACACCGCGCTGATCCTGCGGACCTCCGCACTAGGGCGGCGCAGGCAGGCGTGGGGGGTCGTGCTCGGGATCCAGACCGGGACGCTGATCTGGGGGACGCTGACCTCGGCCGGAGTGACGGCCCTGCTGACCGCCTCGCAGGTGGCGTACGAGGTGCTGCGCTGGGCCGGTGCCGCGTACCTGGTGTGGATGGGCATCGGGATGTTGCGCAACCGGGGTGGCGAGGCGGCGGTCGAGGAGGAGCCGGCCGAGGGCGGCTTCGGGTACGGCTGGCGGCGCGGCACGCTGACCAACCTGCTGAACCCCAAGGTCGGGGTGTTCTACGTGGCCGTGTTGCCGCAGTTCATCCCCGCCGGGGCCCCGCACTTCGCCGCCGGGGTGGCGCTGACCTGCGTCCACGTGGTGGAGGGCGTGCTCTGGTCGACCGTCCTGGTCGGCTTCGCCCAGGTGCTGCGCGGCTGGCTGCGCAAGCCGGCGGCCCGGCGCCTGATGGACCGGGTGACCGGCGCGGTGGTGGTGGGCTTCGGCCTGAAGCTGGCGTTCGACTGATCGGGACCGCCCGGCTCAGGCCGCGTGCGTCCGAGGGGCCTCGGGCTTGCCCGCCTCCGCCACGTCGTGGTGGATCGGTCCGTCCCCGGCGCTCAGCGGCAGGCAGCTGCCGCCGCGTCGGTGGGCGACGATCTCGGCGGCGACCGAGACGGCCGTCTCCTCGGGCGTGCGGGAGCCGAGGTCGAGCCCGATCGGGGAGCGCAGCCGGGCGAGCTCGGCGTCCGTCAGCCCGGCCTCGCGCAGCCGGGCCTCCCGGTCGCGGTGGGTGCGGCGCGAGCCCATCGCGCCGACATAGCCGACCGGCAGCCGCAGGGCGCGCTCCAGCAGCGGGACGTCGAACTTGGCGTCGTGGGTGAGTACGCACAGCACGGTGCGCCCGTCGATCCGGCCGAGCTGGGAGTCGAGGTAGCGGTGCGGCCAGTCGACGACCACCTCGTCGGCGTCCGGGAAGCGCCGCGCGGTGGCGAAGACCGGCCGGGCGTCGCAGACCGTGACGTGGTAGCCGAGGAACTTGCCCATCCGCACCACGGCGGCGGCGAAGTCGATCGCGCCGAACACCAGCATCCGCGGCGCCGGCACGTAGGACTCGACGAAGCAGGTGACCGTCCCCTGCTCGTGTTCGTCGCAGGGCCGCCCGTCCAGGCCGAGCACGATCCGCCCGGTGCGCCCGGCGTCCAGCATCGCCCGTGCCTCGGCGACCACCGCCCGCTCCAGGGCGCCCACCGTGGACGGGCCGACCGAGAGCGCCCCGAAGGCGCCGGAGGCGGTGACCGCGAGCGTGGCGCCGACCAGTCCGCCCGGTCCGGCGATCACCCGGGCGATCGCGACCGGCTCACCCGCGGCGACGCGGGCGATCCCGGCGTCCACCCCGGGATCCGCCCCGGGCACGATCGGCTGGACGAACACGTCGAGGATCCCGCCGCAGGTCAGCCCGACGGCGAAGGCGTCCTCGTCGCTGTAGCCGAACCGCTCCAGC
>NZ_JAFLNG010000457.1 GCF_017427025.1 Streptomyces sp. FH025 | reverse complement strand
CGCCTGCCGCTCCTGATAGCCCGCCAGGCGCTCCTGGGCGTCCGCCAGGTCCTCGGCGGTCGGCGTGTCGTCCTGGGTCAGCCGGTGGCGCCAGTAGCCGGTGAAGTCGATGTTCTCCTTCGGCACCCCGTGCTCCTCGACCAGGCTCCGCCGCACCGCCCGCACCGCCGCGGCCTCACCGGCCAGCCAGACAAGGGGCTCGCCCGCCGGCAGCACGCACCACTCCCCGAGGGCCTCGGCCAGCACGGTTCCCGGGGTCGCGCCGTCGCGGTACAGCCACTCCACCTCCAGGTCGGCTCGGCTCTCCAGCTCCTGACGTTCCGCCCGGTCGGCGACCTCGATCCAGACGAACGCCCGCTCCCCTTCGGGCAGCGCCTCCAGCAGCGTGGCGATGGCGGGCAGCGCGGTCTCGTCCCCGGCCAGCAGGACCCAGTCGAAGATCTCCCCCGCCTCGGGGACGAGGACCGGCAGCGCGTACAGCTCGGAGGGGCCGACCATGCCGAGCCGCTGCCCCGGCGCGGCCCGCAGCGCCCAGGCGGAGGCCGGGCCGGTGTCGCCGTGCAGCACGAAGTCGATCTCGATCCGCCGGGTGCCCGGCTCCCGGCGGCGCAGGGTGAAGCTGCGCAGCAGCGGGCGCTCGGCCTCGGGGATCGCCAGGTAGGCCTGGTACCAGCCCATCGGGTCGTCCTGCTGCGCGGGCAGCACCGGCTCCGACTGCCCGGGGCGGGGGAAGCAGAGCTTGAGCTGCTGGTCGGGCGCCGTGCCGACGGTGTCCGCCAGGCTCTCGGCCTCGAAGGTGACCCGGGCGGTGCGCGGCGTGATCCGGCGCACCGCCACGACCTCGACGAAGGTGACGGGCAGTGTCATGGCTAAACCCTCCGGTCGGTAACCTTACGGCATAAAGAGTTGCCGTCGCGAGGTTACTTTACGCCATAAGGAGATGCCGGATGACCGTCTACGCCGGGCAGGGCGACGCCCATCGCTCACTCGCCCTGCTCTGGGGCGCACCCGAGGAACCGCGCGCCGGGCGCAGCGGCCCCAAACCGGGCCTGAGTGTGGACGCGATCGTGTCCGCCGGAATCGCGGTCGCCGACGCCCAGGGCATGGCCGCGCTCTCCATGCGCGCCGTGGGCGAACGGCTCGGCCGCACCGCGATGGCGCTCTACACGTACGTCCCCGGGAAGGCCGAGCTGCTCGACCTGATGCACGACCGGGTCCTCGCCGAGCTGCCCGGCGGGCCCCCGGCTCCGGACGGCTGGCGGGCCGCCGTCACCGCCTGGGCCGAGCAGTTGTACGCCTGCTACCTGCGCCATCCCTGGGTGCTCCAGGTCTCGCAGGCCCGCCCGGTCCTCGGCCCGGCCGAACTCGCCGCGATGGAGGGCCTGTTGAGCGCCCTGGCACCGGCCGGACTGGCACCGGAGCGGCTGCGCGGGGCGGTGGCCGCGCTGTGGCAGTTCGTCCGCAGCACCGCCGCCGCGGCCGCCGACGCCCGCGGCGCGGCGGCCGCCACCGGCGTCGCCGACGAGGACTGGTGGCAGGCCCGGTCGGCCCGCCTCGCCGAGCTGGCCCCGGACTTCCCGGAGCGCTTCCCGCTGCTGACCGCGCTCCAGGGCGCCACCGGCGGCGCACCCGAGGAGAGCGCCCGGGAGGCCTTCCGCAGCGGCCTCACGGTGCTGCTCGACGGCGTGGCGGCGGGCGCGGCGGACGCGACGGGCGCGACGGGCGCGACGGGCGCGGCGGGCGCGGCGGGCGCGGCGGGCGCGACGCGCTAGAGCAGGATCAGCCGCGCCGGGCGGACGGGATCGCGAGCAGCACGCCGAGCACCATCAGGGTCGCGTACCCGACGGTCTCGTGGCCCTCCGGCACCAGGAAGCGGACGAAGCCGAACAGCCGGAAGCCCCCGAGCCAGCCGGCCAGCAGACCGGAGCCGCCGCCGAGGATCAGGACGAAACCGAGGTAGCCGAGCAGCGTCTTCATGCCGTCGAGCCTAGGGACCGGGCGCCGTCCGCCCATCCGACTTTCGGCGCGACCCGGGACCACCAAAGTCGTCCCCTTCCGGGTGGCTCCGGACGGAGCAGCATGCACGGCGACCCGGTGGCGGCCCGGGTACGTTCGCCGTGTGCAGCCACAGCATGGGCAGCGGAAGCCCCCTCAGATCCGCCGGGCCGCGACCGTCTCCGCCGGCGCGGCCCTGGTGCTCGCCCTCGGCGCCCTCACGGTGCTCGCCCTCGGCACCCCCACCGCCCTCGCGCAGGACTCCACCTCCACCGTCGGCGGCGAGCGGCTCGGCCGCGACTCCGTCCAGGTCGCGCCGCTGGAGGGGGCGCCCGCCCTGCCCGCCGAGCTGACCGGCCGCTCCTGGCTGGTCGCCGACGCCGGCACCGGCGAGGTGCTGGCCGCCAACAACGCCCACCTGCCGCTGGCCCCGGCCAGCACCCTCAAGATGCTGTTCGCGGACACCGTGCTGCCCAAGTTCGACCGCTCCGTCGAGCACAAGGTCGCCGCGGCCGAGCTCGCGAGCGTCGGCGCGGGCAGCAGCCTGGTCGGCCTCAAGGAGAACCTGTCGTACCGGGTCGAGGACCTCTGGCGGGGCGTCTTCCTCAGCTCCGGCAACGACGCCGTGCACGTCCTGGCGAGCATGAACGGCGGCGTCCAGCAGACCGTCGCCGAGATGCAGGCCCGCGCCCGGGCGCTCCAGGCCAAGGACACCCAAGTCGTCTCCCCCGACGGCTACGACATGGACGGCCAGGTCTCCTCCGCCTACGACCTCACCCTCTTCGCCCGCGCGGGGCTGCGCAACGCCGACTTCCGCTCGTACTGCGGCACCCGCACCGCCCACTTCCCCGGCGGGATGGACCAGCTCACCGGGCAGCGCACCTCCTTCGACATCGCCAACACCGACCGGCTGCTCGGCAAGTACCCCGGCCTGATCGGCGTCAAGAACGGCTACACCACCAACGCCGGCGCCACCTTCACCGGCGCCGCCGAACGGAACGGCCGCACCCTGCTGGTGACGGTGATGCACCCCGAGCGGCAGACCAAGGTCTACGACGAGGCCGCCAGCCTGCTGGACTGGGGCTTCGCGGCGGCCGGGAAGGTCCAGCCGGTCGGGCAGTTGGTCGAGGACCTCGCCTCGCCGAAGGGCTCCGGCGCCGCGAACACCGCACCCGCCGCCGACGGCCCCGCGGCCGCCTACGCCCAGCTGCCGCCGTGGTCCCGGCCGCCCTTCCAGAGCGACGGCCCGGGCCTGGCGCCCGCCGCCTGGACGGCCGCCGTGCTCGGCACCGCACTCGCCGTGTGGGGCGCGACCCGTGCCGCCAGGCGCCGTCGCGCCGGCGATGAGGACGGCGGCTCCACCGGCATCGGCGGCCGTGCCCACCGCCAGCTGGTCCGGCGCTCCCGCGCGCTGCTGCGCGGCATCCGCCGCGAGGACTGACGACCGGAGCGCTCTAGACTTCCGGCCATGACCACGCCCGACCCCGCCGCCGCGGACCGGCTCGCCCGGATCGTCAGCCTCTCCTCCGGGAGCTACCTGCTCGTCACCACCCACAAGAAGGACGGCACCCCGGTGCCGACCCCGGTGTGGGTGGTCCGCGACGGGGAGGCGCTCGGCATCTGGACCGTCGCGGACTCCTGGAAGGTCAAGCGGATCCGCAACCGCGCGGACGTCCTGGTCGGCCCCTGCGACGTCAAGGGCCGCCCGACCGGCGAGCAGTACCCGGCGACCGCCGAGATCCTCTCCCCCGAGCGCACCGCCGCCTACCGCACCCTGCTGCGGCAGAAGTACGGCCTGCTCGGCGTGCTCACCCTGCTCGGCAGCCGGCTGCGGCGCGGCGACCGCGGCACCGTCGGCATCCGGATCACCCTGGCCTGAGGCTCCACGGAGCCAGCCCGCCGGGCCGTGGCAGGCTGGGCGTCCATGGAACGGAACGAGAGCGCGCCGCCGCCCCTGCTGGTGGTGGACGGCGCGAACGTGGTCGGCTCGGTGCCCGACGGCTGGTGGCGCGACCGGCGGGGCGCCGCCGAACGGCTGCGGGACGCCCTGGTGCCGCTCGCCGAACGGGGCCTGCCGGAGCTGCCCGGGCCGCTGGAGGTGGTGCTGGTGGTCGAGGGCGCCGCACGGGGCGTGAGCGGCCTGCCCGAGGTGCGGGTGGTCGCGGCGAGCGGCAGCGGCGACGACCGGATCGTGGAGCTGGTCCGGCAGGCCGACGCCGAGCACCCCGGTCGGCCCTGTCTGGTCGTCACCGCCGACCGCGAACTGCGCACCCGGGTCGGCGCCCTGGGCGCCGCCGTCACCGGGCCGCGCACCGTCCGGCCCTGACCGCTCCCACGGCTCACTCCCACGGCTCACTCCCACGGCCAGGCGGCGGCATGACCTGCCTCCAGCAACGGCACGAGTTCGAACGCCGCGTCGCTGAGCCCCCCGAAGGTGTACCGGTGCGGGCCCGGGGCGGTGTGGCCGGTGGCGTATCCGGCCAGGTTCCAGGTGTAGACCGGCACCTCGGCCGGGACGGGGGCGAACGGGTCCGCCGCCGACCAGTGGGCCTCCTCATCGGTCACCACGATCACCCGGTCGTGCCCCCGGTAGTGCCGCTCGACCGCCGCGCCCGTACGGGTGCCGCCGAGGGAGTGGAAGCGTCGCAGGGTTCGCAGCACCGACTCCTCGGGATCCGGTTCGACCGCCTGGCTGTCGCTGCCGAACTCGACCAGGTCGGCCCGCTCGGCGCGCAGGGCCAGGGCCGTGCCGAAGATCGCGGCCGAGTCCGCGCGGTTGAGCCCGCTCCGTGCGGAGGGCCGGTCGAACATCGAGGCGGAGCGGTCGACCAGCACCAGGGTGCGGCCCGGCAGCGCGGGCACCCGAGCGAGCGAGTGGCCGAGGGCCGCCTCCAGGGCGTCGGCCCAGCGCGGCGAGGGCGCGGTGCGGTGGGCGGCCAGGAAACGGAACGGGAACTGCCGGGAGCGCCGTACCTCCTCCGGGTCGGCGATCCTGCGGGCCACCTCCCCGGCCACCTCGTCGGAGACCCCGGCCAGGTCGAAGTTCCGCAGGTTGCGCACCAGCGCCATGGCGCCCATGGACGGGATCACGGCCTCCCAGACGGCGGCTCCCATCGGTCCGTGCACCCAGCCGGCGAGCACCTCCCAGGTCATCCCGGCCTCCGCCACCAGGCGGGCCCCCTCGGGGCCGGTCACCAGGTCGTAGCGGTCGTCGACCGCGACGGCCCGCAGGGCGTGGTGCGCCGCCAGCATGGGCTCGCCGGCGGGCGGGACGGCGCTGCCCGGCCGGTGGCGGCGGTCCAGCGCGTAGCGGAACAGCGCGCCCTGCCAGGGCTTGGCCGGGTCGGGCGCGGGGTGGGTCAGCTCCAGGACGTCGCCGAAGCGGTACCGGTGCGAGGGGGTGTCGTACTTGAGCAGGGCGCGGCCGGTGTAGAGGCGACGGACGGCGTCGCCGATGCCCCGGCGCAGCGGCTGGGGCAGCCGACGGCCGTACCGGGTGGTCCAGTGGGCCAGCAACTCCCCCGGCTCGTCCGGCCGTTGGAGCACCGCGTCGACAGCCTGGCGGGAGTACCCGGCGAGGCCCGCCTCGGCCCGGGCGTGGACGAACTCGGCCGCACCGGCCACGGCGGCGCTGCGGATGTGCGCCTCGGTCCGCAGCCAGCGCAGCAGCCCGAGGGTCCACCGCGGTTCGCTCACGGCGTGCTCCCGGATCAGTCCGATGAAGCGTTCGTCGCGCTCGGCGGCGGTCTCGTAGAAGCTCTCGTGCCCGAACAGGTGGGAGACGGCGAGGAGGAAGAGCTCGCTCTTCGGCTCCCGGACGTACCCGCGGCCGCCCTCGCGGTTGGCGACCAGGGTGCCGGGGGTGGCCTGGCCGACCTGGCCGACCTGGGCCGCCCAACGGAGGTGCCGGGGCTGAGGCGGAGTCCACTGGCCGTGAGTGGCGAGCGCGACCGCCCCTCCCCTGACGAGTCCCGGTAGCTCTCGCTGGATCTCGGCCCTGGTGTCGGCCTTCGTCCGCTGGCGGTTGAACCGGGTCATGCAGATGTCCCCCTGATGGGCTGGGAAGGTGAGGACGTGAAAGAAGACGGGCGCCTCCCGGGATCAGAGAAGGGGCACCGGTGTGTTTTTGTCAGAGGAAGTAACCGGGGCCGGGCGCATCGGGAGGCGCCGTCCCGGACGCTACCCGGTCGCGGTGCCGGCCGTCATCCGATTATTCGGCGGGGATTTTCGGACCGTACGGGAACCGATCGCCGGGGCCGTCCGACTGCTGTGGGGTGAGTGCGAAGTCGCCGGGTGTCCGGCCGTTG
>NZ_JAFLNG010000456.1 GCF_017427025.1 Streptomyces sp. FH025 | reverse complement strand
CGCAGCTCGGCGGCGGAGGGCGGCTCGGCTCCCCCGGCCGGCACCAGGTGGGCGACCAGCCGTTTGCGGCCCGCGTCCTCGCGCAGCGAGACGACGGCCTCGGCGACGGCCGGGTGGGCGGTGAGCCGGGCCTCGATCTCGGCGGGTTCGAGGCGGAAGCCGCGGAGCTTGACCTGGTCGTCCGCCCGGCCCACGAAGTGGAGTTCGCCGTCCTCGCTCCACCGGACGGTGTCGCCGGTGCGGTACATCCTCCCTCCTTGCCCGCCGCCGGGCCGGGGGTACCTCCCGGCCGCCAGGCTGGGGGCGAGGGGCCCACCCCCGGGCGGGCCGAAGGGATCGGCGAGGTAGCGGGCGGCGGTCGCCCCGGGCCGGCCGGCGTAGCCCCGGGCCACCCCGGCGCCGGCGATGTACAACTCACCGGTGATGCCTGGGGGTTGCGGCTGGAGCGCGCCGTCCAGGACGTACACCCGGGTGTCGTCCAGGGGGCGGCCGATCGGCAGGGTGGCGGGCAGCGGGTCGCCCGCGCGGAAGGCCCGGCGGGTGGCGAAGGTGGTGGTCTCGGTGGGGCCGTAGCCGTTGACCACGGTGAGGTCGGGGCAGGCCTCCAGGACCTTCCGGACGACCGCGCCCGGCACCGCCTCACCGCCGGTCCACACCTCCCGGGCGCCGCGCAGGCAGCCCGGGTCCTCCTGGGCGAGCAGCCGGAACAGGCCGGCGGTCAGCCACAGGCAGCGCACGCCCTGCTCGGTGACGGCGCGGCGGACGACGGCGGCGTCCAGGTCCCCGGGCGGGGCCAGCACGGCGGTGCCGCCGCGCAGGAGCGGCACCCACAGCTCGTAGGTGGCGGCGTCGAAGGCGTGCGGGGAGTGCACCAGGACCCGGTCGTGGCCGGTGAAGGCGCGGTCCAGGGCGAGCGCGGCGACGTCGCGCTGGCGCACGGCGACGCCCTTGGGGGTGCCGGTGGAGCCCGAGGTGAACATCAGGTACTGGACGTGGTCGGGGTGGACCTCGGGGGTGGCGGTGGGCTCCGGTTCGTCCAGGCCCGGTTCATCCAGGCCCGGTTCGTCCAGGTTCAACACCCGCTCGGCGGGCAGCAGTTCGCGGGCCGCCTCCGCCCGGTCGGCGTCGGTGAGCAGCAGCTCGGCACCGGCCTCGGCCAGCATCCGGCGCAGCCGTTCGTTCGGCGCCCGCCCGTCCAGCGGCACGTACACCCCGCCGGTGCGGACCAGGGCCAGCTGGGCGACGACCAGGGCGACGGAACGGTTCATCAGCACGCCGACCGAGCGCTCGGGCCTGACCCCTCGCGCGGCCAGCCGAACGGCCAGGGCGGCGGCCCGGGCGTCGAGTTCGCGGTAACTGAGGCGCTCGCCGCCGGCCTCCAGGGCGACGGCGTCGGGGGTGCGGCGCACCTGCTCGGCGAAGAGCTCGGCGACGCTGCGCCCGGGCCGGCCGACGGCGGTGTCGTTCCAGTCGACGAGGATCCGTCGGCGCTCCTCGGCGGTCAGCAGCGGCAGCCGCGCGGGCGGGCGCCCCGCCCCCTCGGGCAGGGCCGTGAGCGCCGCGGTGAGCTGCCCGGCCAGCCGCCGGACGGTGCGGGCGTCGAACAGCCGCGGGTCGTAGCAGAGCCGCAGGGCCAGCTCCGGGCCGGGCTGGGCGAGCAGGGCGAGCGGGTAGTTGGTGGTCTCGATCCCGTCCAGGTCGCGCAGCCGCAGGCCGTGGGCGGCGGCCGCGTCGGCGTCGACCGGGTAGT
Organism: Streptomyces sp. FH025; assembly: GCF_017427025.1. GTDB lineage: Bacteria > Actinomycetota > Actinomycetes > Streptomycetales > Streptomycetaceae > Kitasatospora. The sequence continues at coordinate 4,567 of NZ_JAFLNG010000456.1, read as the reverse complement.
TCTCGAAGACCACGATGCTGTCGAACAGGGCCGTACGCTCCGGCAGTTCGGTGCAGGACCGCAGCCGGGTGAGCGGGAGGTGGCCGTGGCGCCGGTCCTCGCTCTGCTCGCGTTGCAGCGTACGGAGCCAGTCGAGCAGGGCGCCGTCGGCGGGCACCGCCGCCCGGGTGGGCAGGGTGGTGATGAACAGGCCGGTCATGGTCTCGACCCCGGGCAGCTCGGGCGGCCGCCCGGAGGAGGTGGTGCCGAACACCACCTCGCCCCGGTCCGCCTGGCGGGCCAGCAGGATCGCCCACGCGCCCTGGACCAGGGTGTTCAGGGTGAGGCCCGAGGTGCGGGCGAGCTCTTCGAGGGCCCGGGTCGCGGCGGCGGGCAGCGTGAACGGCACGGCCCGGGTGGACTCCGCGCGGTGGTCCTGGCGCGGCTCGCGGTCGTAGGGCAGCGGGGTCGCCTCGGCCAGTCCGGCCAGGCGGTCGCGCCAGTGCCGCTCCGCCTCCGCCGGGTCGCGCTCGCGCAGCCAGGCCACGTAGTCGCGGTAGGGGCGGCGCTCCGGCACGGTGCCGTACGGGACGCCGGCCTCCGGTCCCGAGCCGGTCAGGGCGGCGTGGGCGGCGAAGACGTCCGACAGCACCTGGAAGAGGCTCCAGCCGTCCAGGACGAGGTGGTGGAAGGACCACAGCACCCGCACCCGGTCGTCGGAGAGCCGGATCAGCGTCAGGCGCTGGAGCGGGGCCCGGCCCAGGTCGAGGCCGCGGGCCCGGTCGCGGTCCAGCAGGTCGGCGAGCCGGTCCCGGCGCTCGGGCTCCGGCACCTCGCGCCAGTCCAGGTGGGTGACGGGCACGGCGGCCCGGCGCCGCACCACCAGCAGCGGCTCGGGCACGTCCTGCCAGCGGACGTGGGCGCGCAGGACGGCGGTGCGGTCGGTCACCCACTGCCAGGCGGCGGCCAGCCGTTCGGGGTCGGGCACGCCCTCCAGGACGAAGTCCAGCTGCTGGAAGTAGGCGCCGCTGTCCTCCTCGGCGAGGCCGTGGAAGAGCATGCCGGACTGGGTCGGCGTCAGCGGCAGGACGTCCTCCACCGCGGCCGGGTCGTCACCGGTGATCCGGTCCACGGCGGCCTGGTCGAGCCGGGCCAGCGGGTAGTCGGACGGGGTGCGCCCGGCCGCGCCCGGCCGGGCCGCGTACCGCGCGAGGTCGGCCAGTTCCTCGGCGAACCGCCGGGCCAGCGCCTCGACGCTCTCGCGCCGGTGCACCGCCTCGGCGTGGAACCAGGTGAACTCCAGTGATTCGCCGTCGAGTCGGCCGACCACCTCCAGGGCGTGCGGGCGCTCGGCGCGCGGGTCGGCGTCCAGTTCCAGGCTGCGGAAGGTGCCCCGGTAGAGGCCGTCCGGGTCGTCCGGGAGGGCCATCCGGCCGAGGTAGTTGAAGCTGATCCGCGCGGCCGGGGCGGCGGGGGCCGTGCCGGGGCGGCCGAGGTAGCGCAGGGCGTCGAAGCCGAGGCCGCGCCGGGGGACGGCGCGCAGCTGCTCCTTGACCCGCTTGAGCACACCGCCCCAGTCGCCGTGGGCCGGGACGGACAGCGCGACGGGGTGCCGGGTGGTGAACCAGCCGACCGTACGGCTCAGGTCGAGGTCGGCGAAGAGCTCCTCCCGCCCGTGGCCCTCGACGTCCACCACGACCTGCTCCCGCCCGCTCGCCGCGCACAGGGCCCGGCCGAGGGCGCTGAGCAGCACGTCGTTGACCTGGGTGCGGTAGGTGTCGGGCAGGGTGCGCAGCAGGGCGGCGGTGTCGGCGGCGCTGAGCCGGACGGTCACCGCGCGGGCCGAGGCGTAGCTGCCGGCGCCCGCGAGCTCGGCCGGGAACGGCTCGGCGGCCTCGGTCGGCTCGGCGGCGGGCTCCCCGGCCTCGGTCCGCTCGGCGGCGGGCTCCTCGGGGAAGGCCCGGGCCCAGTACTCCGTCTCGTCCTCGAAGCCGCCCTCGGCCGCGTACGCGCCGAGGCGCTGGGCCCACTGCCGCAGTGGCGAGGACTTCGCCGGCAGCGCGCCCGCCCCGTCCCGGCCGTCGCGGCGGGCGCGGTAGGCCGTGTCGAGGTCCTCCAGCAGCACCCGCCAGGAAACCCCGTCGACCACCAGGTGGTGGACGGCCAGGTGCAGCACCGGCGGCAGTTCCGCTCCGCGCTCGTGCAGCACGGCGCGCAGCAGCGGCCCGGCGCTCAGGTCGAAGGGGCCGAAGTGGGGGGTGTCGCCGTCCGGGCCGGTGTGCCGGGCCAGGCGGAGCCGGGGCGCCCGGTCCTCGATCCGCCACCGCACCTCGGCGGAGCCCTCGTCGCCGTCGGAGCCGTCGGTGAAGGCCGAGCGCAGGGCGTCATGGTGGGCGAGCAGGTCGTTGAGGGCGTCCTCCAGGGCCGCCCGGTCCACGTCGCCGGGCAGCAGCAGGGAGAGCGCCTGGTTGAAGTGACCGGCACTTCCTGCCGACCGGTCGAACCACCAGCGCTGTATCGGGGTCAGCACCCCGGATCCGGTCGCCTGCACCGGGGCGGGCACGGCGGGCCGCTCGGCGTCGTCCGCGCACCGGGCCAGCGCGGCGACCGTCTGGTGCCGGTAGAGGTCCCGGGAGGTCACCGGCAGGCCCGCCTGCCGGGACCGGGCCACCACCTGGATGCCGAGGATGGAGTCCCCGCCGAGGTCGAAGAAGTTGTCGTCCGCGCCGACCCGCTCCAGCCGCAGCACCTCCGCCCAGATGGCGGCCAGTTCGCGTTCGGTGGGGGTGCGGGGGTCGACGTGGCGGACGGCGCGCCCGGCGGGCCCCGGATCGGGGAGCCGGCCGCGGTCGAGCTTGCCGTTGGGGTTGAGCGGCAGGGCGGGCAGCGGAACGACGGTCGAGGGGACGAGGTAGTCGGGCAGGGAGAGGCCGAGCGTCCGGCGCACCGCCTCGGGCTCCACCCGGGCGTCCGGGGCGGGCACCACGTAGCCGATCAGACGCCGGCCGCCGTCGCCCTCGATGACGGTGGCGGCCGCCTCCGCGACGCCCTCGCAGCGCCGCAGTGCCTCCTCGACCTCGCCCAGTTCGATCCGGAAGCCGCGGACCTTGACCTGGTGGTCGATCCGCCCGAGGTACTCCAGCTCGCCGTCGGCGTTCCAGCGCACCAGGTCCCCGGTGCGGTACATCCGCTCCCCCGGTACGCCGTACGGGTCGGCCACGAAGCGGGCCGAGGTCAGCCCGGGGCGGCCCAGGTAGCCGCGTGCCAGGCCGCCGCCACCGAGGTACAACTCGCCGACCACGCCCGGGGGTTGAGGGCGCAGCGCGTAGTCGAGGACGTAGGCCCTGGTGAGGGCCAGCGGTCGGCCGATCGGCGGGGCCTGCTCCGGCGGCCGGCCGTCGGCGTGCCAGGCCGTGGCGTACACGGTGGCCTCGGTGGGGCCGTAGATGTTGGCGATCGCGCTGTCGGGCAGGGCCCGCCGGAGGTCGCGCACCGCCTGGGCGGAGAGGGCCTCGCCGGCCAGGACGACGGTGTCCGGGACGACGGGGGCGGAACCGCCGGCGATCAGCCGGGAGATCGCCGAGGGCACGCCGCTGAGCAGTCCGACGCGTCGCGGGGCGGATTCCTCGGCCAGGGCGGGGAGGTCGGCGACCACCTCGACGCTGCCGCCCGCCAGCAGCGGGCAGAGCAGTTCGAAGACCGACACGTCGAAGTTGAGCGAGGTCGCGGCGAGCACGTGGTCCAGCCCGCCGGGGCCGAAGCGCTCCGCCGCCCACCGGGCGAGGGCGACGACGCTGCGGTGGGTGACCATGACGCCCTTGGGCCGGCCGGTCGAGCCGGAGGTGTAGATGACGTAGGCGGGGTGCTCCGGCAGCAGCGGCCCGAGCCGGTCGGCGTCGGTCAGGTCGGTACCGGTCGAATCTGCGGCGGCGTCGGTACCGTTCAGCTCCGCGCCGCAGTCCTCCAGCAGCAGCACCGGGCACCCCTCGGGCAGCGCGGCGGCGGTCTCCCGGGTGGCGAGGACCAGGGCGGGCCCGGCGTCGGCCAGCATGAAGCGGATCCGCTCGGCCGGGTACCCCGGGTCCACCGGCAGGTACGCCGCGCCCGACTTCAGCACCGCCCACAGCGCCGGGGGCAGGTCGGCGGTGCGCGGCAGGCAGAGCGCGACGAGCCGCTCCGGGCCGGCGCCGCGCGCCACCAGCAGCCGGGCCAGCCGGTTGGCGCGCCGGTTCAGTTCCGCGTAGTCCAGCCGGACCGGGCCGCAGAGCACGGCCGTCCGCTCGGGGCCGGCCGCCACCCGCTCCTCGAACAGCGCGGGCAGCACGGTGTCCGGGAGGTGCCGTCCGCCGTCGGCGGGCGGGTTCCAGGAGTCGAGCAGCGTGCGCTGCTCCTCCGCGGCCAGCATCGGCAGTTCTGCGAGGATGCGCTGCGGCCCGTCCGCCATCCCCGCGAGCAGGCGGTGCAGGTGGCGCGCCATCCGGGCCACCGTCCGCCCGTCGAACAGGTCGGTGTTGTACTCCACCGTCAGTGTGCAGCCGCCGGTGTCCTCCGGGGTGAACTCCAGCACCAGGTCGAAGCGGGCGGCGGG
>NZ_JAFLNG010000455.1 GCF_017427025.1 Streptomyces sp. FH025 | reverse complement strand
GCAGGAGTGGGACACCCAGGGCGGCACCGTACGGGTGATCGACTTCATGCCGCCGCGCCCACTGGCCGGCAAGGACGCCGTCCCCCAGGTGATCCGGATCGTCGAGGGCGTGGCCGGCACCGTGCGGATGCGCTCCGCGGTCCGGATGCGCTTCTCGTACGGCCGGGTGGTGCCCTGGGTGCACCGGGTCGAGCAGGCCGAGGGCGGCCACCGCACCGTCGCCGTCGCCGGGCCCGACTCGGTCTGGCTCGACGGCGAGGCCGAGACCTACGGGCGCGACCTCACCACCTACGCCGACTTCACCGTCGGCGCCGGCGAGCGGATCGCCTTCGCCCTCACCTGGCAGGCCTCCCACCTGGACCCGCCCAAGGCCCCGGACGCCGAGGAGATGCTCGACGCCACCGCCGACTTCTGGCACGACTGGGCCGGCCAGTGCACCTACCAGGGCCCCTACCGCGAGGCCGTGATCCGCTCCCTGATCACCCTCAAGGCCCTCACCTACGCCCCCACCGGCGGCATCGTCGCCGCCCCCACCACCTCCCTGCCCGAGGACATCGGCGGCGAGCGCAACTGGGACTACCGCTACACCTGGCTCCGGGACGCCGCGATCACCCTGTCCTCGCTGCTGCGCACCGGCTACCGCGAGGAGGCCCGCGCCTGGCGCGAGTGGCTGCTGCGCGCCGTCGCCGGGGACCCGGAGAACCTCCAGATCATGTACGGCATCGCGGGCGAGCGCGAGCTCACCGAGTCCTCGCTGGACTGGCTGCCCGGCTACGAGGGCTCGCAGCCCGTCCGGGTCGGCAACGGCGCCGCCGGACAGCTCCAGCTCGACGTCTACGGCGAGGTGGTCGAGGCCCTGCACCTGGCCCACATGACCGGCCTGGTCCGCAACGACCACGCCCACCACCTCCAGCTGCGCCTGATCGAGTACCTGGAGGAGCACTGGCAGGAGCCGGACGAGGGCATCTGGGAGGTCCGCGGGCCGCGCCGGCACTTCGTCCACTCCAAGGTGATGGCCTGGGTCGCCGTCGACCGCACCATCAAGCTGCTGGAGCAGACCCCCGAGGACGCCCCCGAGGGCGGCCACCTGGAGCGCTGGCGCGAACTGCGCGACACCATCCACCGGGACGTCTGCGACAAGGGCTACGACCCGGAGCGCAACACCTTCACCCAGTACTACGGCGGCCGGGAGCTCGACGCCTCGCTGCTGCTCATCCCCCAGGTCGGCTTCCTGCCGCCGGACGACAAGCGCGTCATCGGCACCATCGAGGCGATCCAGCGGGAACTGTCCACCGAGGACGGCTTCGTGCTGCGCTACCCGACCCACGACGAGACCGGCAACAACGTCGACGGTCTCTCCGGCCACGAGGGTGCCTTCCTGGCCTGCTCGTTCTGGCTCGCCGACGACCTGGCCATGATCGGCCGGGTGCAGGAGGCCCGCGAGCTGTTCGACCGGCTGCTCGCGCTGCGCAACGACCTCGGGCTGCTCGCCGAGGAGTGGGACCCGCGCGAGAAGCGCCAGGTCGGCAACTTCCCGCAGGCGTTCAGCCACGTCCCGCTGATCGACACCGCGCTGCGGCTGACCGCCTGCGGCGCCGCCTACCTGTCGGCCCAGCCGGACGGTCTGGCCGCCGACCGGGCCGAGCAGGCCACCGTCTAGGGGCGCTGGACCAGTTCGTCGTAGGTGCTGAGCACCTGGGCGACGGTGGCGGCCTCGTCCGGCCAGGTCTCGGCCTGCTGGTGGCCGGCCGCCACCAGCTGCTCGCGGCGGGCCGGGTCGGCGAGCAGTTCGCGCACCGCCCGTCCGAGCGCCGCCGGGTCTCCCGGGGGCACCAGTACGGCGGCGTCGCCGACCAGTTCGGGGATGCCGCCGACGGCCGTGGCCACCACCGGGACGCCGGCCCGCATCGCCTCCTGGACGACCATCGAGCGGGCCTCCCAGCGGCTGGAGAGCGCCACCACGTCGGCCGCGGCCAGCAGGTCGGGCACGTCGGCGCGGTAGCCGAGCAGCCGCACCGGCAGCTTCTCGGCGGCCACCCGCTCGCGCAGCGCGCCCGCCTCCGGGCCCTCCCCGGCGAGCAGCAGCAGCGGCTCCGGGTCCAGCGCGGACAGCTCGCGGGTGGCGTCCAGCAGCAGCCCGAAGGCCTTCTGCGGGACGAGCCGGCCGACCGCCAGCACCAGCGGGCGGTCCGGGTCGTCGCCGAGCAGCGCGGCGCGCGCCTCGGCGCGACCGAGCCGGCCCTCGGGCATCGGCGGGGCGGCCACCGGGCCCAGCCGGGCGTCGGTGGCGCCCAGTTCGCGGGCCCGGGCGACCAGGTCGGAGGAGGCACCGAGGACGAGGTCGGCGGCCCGGGCCACCCGACGCTCCATCAGCCGCTGCAGGCGCCGTTCCATGCCGGTGGCCAGCAGCGCGTGGTGCGAGGTGACCACCAGCGGGGTCTCCGGGCGCAGGCCCGGGAAGCGGCCGGCGGTGCGCAGCGCGAGGTCGGAGAGCAGCCCGGCGCGCAGCCCGTGCGCGTGCACCACGTCGGCGCCGGTGAAGGCCCGGCGCAGCTCGCCGATGGCGGTGGCGTCGCTACGGGCGCCCGCGGTGGGGGTGATCTCGACGGTGTGGAACCGGGCGCCGGTGCGGGAGAAGCCGAACAGCGCGTCCGTGTCGGCCGGCGCGCAGACCGTGACGATCACCCCGTGCGCGACCAGGCCCTGGGCCAGGGAACGCACGTGCGCACCGATGCCGCCGGTGCTGGCGGCCAGGACGAGTACCACGTGCAGCTGCCCCGGTTCCGGGGCGGCCGCGGTGGCCCGGGCGGCGGAATGGTCCACGTCGTCTCGCATCCGACTCGATCAGGTTCGCGCGTCGCCTCGCGAGGATTGCCCGGTCGGCGGCGCTCGGGACTGGAAAGCCAGTGTCCAGCCGCCACCATGCCAGGTCGGCGGCCCTCTTGGACAGTCGGCGCCACCGGGGCGCGTCGCCGTCCGTCCGCGGGGGCCGCCGACCTCAACTACCGGTGGCGCGGGGCCCGGGCGGCGGCCAGCAGTTCCTCGGCGTGGGCGCGGCCCAGCTCCGAGTCCTCCAGGCCGGCCAGCATCCGGGAGAGTTCGCGCACCCGCTCCTCGTCGTTCAGCACCTTGACGCCGCTGCGGGTCACGGTGCCGTCGTTGGTCTTCTCCACCACCAGGTGCCGGTCCGCGAAGGCGGCGACCTGCGGGAGGTGGGTGACCACCACGACCTGGGCGGATTCGGCGAGTTTGGCCAGCCGGCGGCCGATCTCGACCGCGGCCTTGCCGCCGACGCCCGCGTCCACCTCGTCGAACAGGTAGGTGGGGACGGGGTCGGCGCCCGCGAAGACCACCTCGACGGCGAGCATCACGCGGGACAGCTCACCGCCCGAGGCGCCCTTGGCGATCGGGCGCGGCTGGGCGCCGGGGTGCGGCGCGAGCAGCACCTCGACCTCGTCCACGCCGTGCGGCCCGTACGCGACGGTGCGGCCGTCGACCTCGATGCCGGCCAGGTCGTCGATCCGGGTGATCGAGAAGGTCACCCGGGCGTGCGGCATGGCCAGTTCGGCGAGCTCGGCGGAGACGGCCTCGGCGAAGCGCCCGGCCGCGGCCTGCCGGGCGGCCGACACCTCGGCCGCCAGCTCGCCCAACTCGGCCCGCAGCTCGGTCTCCTGGGCGCCCAGTTCGTCGATCCGCTCGTCGTCGCCGTCGAGTTCGGCGAGGCGGGCGGACCCGGCCTCGGCCCAGGCGATCACCTCGGCCAGGGTGTTCTCCTCGCCGCCGTACTTGCGCAGCAGCTGGGCCAGGACGGCCCGGCGGTCCTCGACGGCCGCCAGCCGCACCGGGTCGGCGTCCAGGTCGTCCGCGTAGCCGGCCAGGTCCCCGGCGACGTCGGCGAGCAGGTAGCCGACCTCGTTCAGCCGGTCGGCGAGGGCGGCGAGGCGCTCGTCGTGGTGGCGCACGGAGTCCAGGGCGCGCCGGGACTGGCCGAGCAGGGTGCCCGCGTCCAGCGCCTCCGGGTCGGCCGGGTCGCCGGCCAGCGCGGCGTGCGCGAGGGTCGCGGCGGAGGACAGCGCGTCGGCGTGGCCGAGCCGCTCGGCCTCGGCGGCCAGCTCGACGTCCTCTCCGGCCACCGGCTCGGCGGCGGCGATCTCGTCCAGGCCGAAGCGCAGCAGGTCGGCCTCCTGGGCGCGCTCGCGGGCCCGGGTGGTCAGCTCCTCCAGCGTGGCCGAGACCTCGCGCAGGGCTCGGTAGGTCTCCCGGTAGCGGGCCAGCGGCTCGGCCACCGTCTCGCCCGCGTAGCGGTCCAGCGCGCCGCGCTGGCGGGCCGGGCGCAGCAGCCGCTGCTGGTCGGTCTGGCCGTGCACGGCGATCAGGTCCTCGCCGAGTTCGGCGAGGAGCCCGACCGGGACGGCCCGTCCGCCGACGTACGCCCGGGAGCGGCCTTCGGCGGAGACGGTCCGGCTGACCAGCAGGGCGCCGTCGTCCAGTTCGGCCCCGGCCTCGACGGCGCGGGCCGCCACCGGGGAGTCGGCGGGCAGTTCCAGCCGGCCCTCGACCACGGCGCGGCCGGCGCCGTGGCGCACCAGTCCGGGGTCGGCGCGCCCGCCGAGCAGCAGGCCGAGGCTGGTCACGACCATGGTCTTGCCGGCGCCGGTCTCACCGGTCACGGCGGTGAAGCCGGGGGCCAGTTCGACCACCGCGTCGTCGATGACCCCAAGATCCCGTATCCGCATCTCGTCCAACACGGAGACGACCTTACGAGGTTCCGCCCCTCGAACGCGACGAGTGGCAACGGCACGCGGCAACTCCGTGCCCCGAAGTTCATCCCTTCCGGGCGGTTTGGGCGGGCTCCGGCACCGTGCACCAGGGCAGGAAGAACTGCACCAGCGGGCCGATGGCCAGCGCGTAGGCGACCGTGCCGACCCCGACGGTTCCGCCGAGCAGGATGCCGGCGGCCAGCACCGCGACCTCGATCCCGGTGCGGATCAGCCGCAGCGAGCGCCCGGTGCGCCGGTGCAGGCCGGTCATCAGGCCGTCGCGCGGGCCGGGGCCGAGGCGGGCGCCGATGTAGAGGCCGGACGCCAGGCCGTTGAGCGCGATCGCGGCGGCGGCCAGCGCGATCCGGGCGGGCAGGCCCTCCGGGCCGCCAATCAGCCGCAGGGTGAGGTCCATCGCCGTACCGATCACCAGCACGTTGGCGACGGTGCCCAGGCCCGGGCGCTGGCGCAGCGGGATCCACAGCAGCAGCACCAGGACGCCGCAGATGGTCACCCAGGCGCCCACGGTGAGGCCGAACACCCGCTGGAGGCCCTGGTGGAAGACGTCCCAGGGGTCCAGGCCGAGACCGGCGCGGAGCATCAGCGCCATGCTCACGCCGTACAGGGTCAGGCCGACGGCGAGCTGCGGGAAGCGCCGCATGGTGTCCTCGGTGTCGGCCAGCTCGATGGCCCGCCCGGTCCGGAAGCAGACCGCGACCGGCAGCGGCCCGGCGGCCGCCACCCGCCGGAACGGGCTCATGATCGACAGCGGCACCCCCGCGATGGTCCGCAGCACCAGCGACCGGCCGTCCCGCGACCGCAGGTACACCATCACCCCGTACGCCCCGGTCGACCCGAGCACCCGGCGCACGGCCTCCGCCAGCAGTCGGTCCCGCGCGTGAACCACCTCGGGAACCGCCTCACGGACCGGTTCAGCGGCCCCACCGGTCCCATCCGGAAGGCGCATGCTCTCTTGCTACGTCCCACCCGGAACCCTGTCAACACGAGCCCGCGCCCCCTACACCCCGCCGAGCTCGACCTCCACCGGGTACGGCGCCACGGCCTTGACCAACCCGGTGAACAGCTCGCCCGCCTCGTACGACCGGCTCGCCGGGTCCAGCACGTGCGTGTGGACGATCGGCACCCGGCCGGCCGCCTGCTCGACCCGCCAGTAGAAGGGGATGCCCGCCTTGGCGTACTGATCGAGCTTGACCACCCGGTCGGTGGTCTCCGAGCCCGAAGTTGGTGTCGGCGTTCCACTCCTCACCGCCCGCCGCGTCGAGGGCGTTCGCCAGGAGGCGTGCCAGGCGGTTGTGGCGGATGGAGGCGCTCGGGCCTACGACGACCGTCCCGTCGACGATCTCGATGCCCGCGCACCGCTCCTCTGACCAGGACTCGTACTGCTCACCGGTGAGTGCGATCGTCTCGATCGTCACGGCGTGCCTCCCAGCCTGTGCTGTGTGCCACAGCCTCGTACGGCCGCTGTGGTCGTTTCGGGTGGTTCGGGTGCCGTTCGATATCCTCCGGGCGAGTGGTGGCGCCGAGGCCGCCGGGGGTGGAAGCGAGAGCCGTATGCAGTCGCCGTCGTCCGAGGGGCCCG
>NZ_JAFLNG010000454.1 GCF_017427025.1 Streptomyces sp. FH025 | reverse complement strand
CGGAGGGCAGACGGAGCACGCCGGGGGCGGTGGCGTCCCAGGTGGCGGGTTCCGGACGATCGGTCATGTCAGATCCCCAGGTGGTCGACGAGTCGCAGGCTGAGGCGCCAGAGTTCGGCGCGGGACCGCGGGTCGTAGGCCTGGGCGTCGGCCCGGGCCTCGTGGGTGCGGTCGAAGTAGCGGCCGGTGACGCCCGCGAGCGCCGGGTCGGTGACGAGCCGGTGGGTGGCGGCGACGCCGTCCTCCAGGCTGTCGATGCTGTGGCCGATCTCCCGCAGCACCATCTTGGTCGGCATGTAGGTCGCCGGGTGGAGGCTGTTGACGGTCACCTCGGCGGCCGGCACGCGCGCGGCCAGCTCGAAGCCGGTGGTGATCTGGGCGAGCTTGCTGCGGCAGTAGGCGCGGATCCCGGTGTAGTCGCGTTCGAGCATGAGGTCGTCGAAGTCGATCGCCTCCTGCCCGGCGGAGGCGACGTTGACGATCCGGGCCGGGGCGCAGGCGCGCAGCAGCGGGAGGAGTTCGAGGCTGAGCAGGAAGCCGGCCAAGTGGTTGACGGCGAACCGCAGTTCGTGCCCGTCGGAGCTGGTGCGCCGGGAGCGGCCGTCGGGTTCGCCGCCGCCGACGCCGGCGTTGTTCACCAGGACGTCCAGCCGGTCGGTGGTGGCGCGGACCTCGGCGGCCAGGGCGCGGACCTGCGCGAGGTCGGCGAGGTCGGCGCGCAGGGTGGCGGGGCGGCGGACGCCGTGGGCGGTGCTGATCTCCTCGGCCGTGCGGTCGAGTCTGCCCTGGTCGCGGCCGTGCAGCAGGACGGTGGCGCCCTCGGCTGCGAGGCGGTGGGCGAGGGCGCGGCCGAGACCGTCGGTGGCGCCGGTGATGAGGATCGTTCGCGGCGAGGTCATCGGGACTCCTGGGGCCAGGGGGCGTGGAGGCGGGGCCGGTTCAGGATGCCACGTGCAGGCGCTCGGGCCTCGGCAGGCCGGCGCGGTGGGCCAGGGCCGCCGCCTCGCCGCGCGAGGAGACGTCCAACTTGGCCAGGATGTTGGCCACATGGAACTTCACCGTGGACTCGCTGATGTGCAGCGCCGCGGCGATGTCCCGGTTGCGGCGGCCCCGCGCGAGCTGGTCGAGGACCTCCAGTTCGCGCGGCTGGAGGCCGTCCAGGGGGTCGGTCTCGGGGGCGGCGGGCTCGGGCAGGGCGAGCGGGAGGTCCACGGTCACCGTGGTGCCCCAGCCCGGGACGGCCTCGACGGTGTAGTGCCCGCCGAGGACGGCGACGCGGTCGGCGGTGCGGTGCACGGTGAGGGCGTCGGAGGTGAGCAGGCCGAGGCCGTCGCCGCGCACCACGGCGCGCAGCAGCCCGTCCGTCGCGAAGCTCCAACTCACGTGCAGCCGCGTCGGTTTCTCCTGCTCCAGCATCAGCAGCACGGCCGCCCGGACGGCGTCCCGGGCGGTGTGCGCGGCGTCCGCCGGGACGGACCGGTCGGCCTCCGCCGGGGGAGCGACGTCGAGGCGCACCCTGGTGTGCCGCAGCAGCGGGCCCAGTTCGCGGGCGAGCCGGGCGAAGGCGGCGCCGGCGGGCTCCTCGCTGAGCGTGCGGTCCAGTTCGGCGCCCCGGCGCAGGTCGAGCAGGGCGGTGACGGCCAGTTCGGTGGCGGCACGGCGGGCGGCGGTGTCGTCCAGGTCGGCCGAGCGCAGCGGCGCCAGGATCGCGCTGAGCGCCGCGCTGTGGGTGCCGGTGAACTCGGCGATGGCGCGGGCCCGGGCGTTGGCGGAGGCGCGGGAGGTGGCCGCGTGGGTGGGTGCGGCGTCGGTGGCGCGGTGGTCGGAGTGGGCGACGGCCAGCTCCCAGAACCGCTGGAGGATGGTGAGCGCCCTCGGTGTCACGGGTTCGGTGCCGGTGCTGGTGCTGGTGCTGGTGCGGGTGCCGGCGCGGGGCTCGGTGCGCGTCTCGGTGCGGGTGCCGGTGCGGGTGTCGGCCCGGACGAGGAGCAGCACGGCACGGCCGCCGCCGCCCGGCGCGGTCGCGGCGACCACCACCACCGGCCGGACGCGCCCGGCGAGCTCGGCCTCGCCCTGCCAGGGGAGGCCGGCCGAGGTGGCCTCGGCCGCGCGGTCGGCCAGCCGGGACAGGTCCAGGGCGCTGATCCGCCCGGCCAGCTCGGGCGGGCCGGAGGCGTACGCGGGGGAGAAGGTGCAGATGCCGTTGAGCTGCGCGATCGCCTCGTGCGGCACGAGGGTGCCGACCACCTCGGCGAGCCGCAGCAGGAGGTCCGGCCGGGGCGTGCTCAGCACCTCGACGGCCCGGGCCAGCGCGTCCTCGGGGCGGCCCCAGTGCTCCTGCCAGGTCTCGTCCATGCCGTCGACCCTAACCCCTGGACGGCCGGGGCCGCCTGTCCCTTCGGCCAGGTCGAACCGGCCGAAGGGCGGGCCGGGCAGCCACCGCCGAGGGCACAGGATGGAGTCGTCGGAAGAAAGCAACTCCCGCAAACCCCAAGGACCTTCCATGACCAAGGCGATCGCCTTCACGCAGTACGGCGGCGCGGACGTGCTGCGCACCATCGACATCGAGCTGCCCGCCCCCGGGCCCGGCCAGGTGCGGGTCGCGGTCCGCGCGGTGGGCGTCAACCCGATCGACCACAAGCAGCGCAGCGGCGCGCTGGCCGAGCTCTTCCCGGTGACCTTCCCCGCCGTGCCGGGCTTCGAGGTCTCCGGCGTGGTGGAGGCCGTCGGCGCCGGGGTGACCGGCTTCGCGCCCGGTGACGAGGTGTTCGGCGCCCTGATGGGCGGCGGCTACGCCGAGCAGGCGCTGGTGGGCGCGGACGAGCTGGCCCACAAGCCCGCCACCCTGAGTTGGGAGGAGGCGGCGGCGCTGCCCACGGCGGCCGAGACCTCCGAGCGGGCGTTGGACGTCCTCGGCGTCCGGCCCGGCGAGACGTTGCTGGTGCACGGCGCGGCCGGCGGGGTCGGCACCGTGCTGCTCCAGTTCGCCCGGGCGCGCGGCATCACCGTGATCGGCACCGCGAGCGAGGCCAACCACGCCCACCTGCGCGAGCTCGGCGCGATCCCCGTGACGTACGGCGAGGGCCTGGCCGAGCGGGTGCGGGCGGCCGCCCCGGGCGGGGTGGACCGTGTACTGGACGCGGCCGGGCAGGGCGGGGTGCTGCCGCTGTCGATCGAGCTGACGGGCAGCCCGGACCGGGTGGTGACGATCGCGGACTTCGCCGAGGCCGGGAAGTACGGCGTCCGCTTCACCGGCGGCGGCGAGGGGGAGGTGTACCATCAGCGGGCCTACGCCGCCGCGCTCGCCCTGCACGAGGCGGGCACCCTGCGGCTGCCGCTGCACCGGGTGCTCCCGCTGGCGGAGGCCGCCGAGGCGCAGCGGATCAGCGAGCACGGGCACCTGCGCGGCAAGGTCGTCCTGACGGTGTCGTCCTGACGGCTCACCACCCATCCGTCCCGTGCTGCCCCCGATTGCCCGTTTTGCGCGATGCCCGCCATTTTCGTACGGTTTCATGCATTCGGAGTAATTCGGCAGGCGGAGCGCCGTGAATACGGCTGTGCGCCGTCCGGCCGACATGCGGTCCCCCGAACGGTCGACCAGGGTTGACCGGGTACGGGCGGCACCGGGCCGCCTGCCCTGACGGTCAGGAGGACCAGGCGTATGGGTGGAACGGACAGGCGGGCGGTGGTCGGCGAGTTCCTCGGGACTCTGCTGCTGGTGCTGCTGGCGGTGGGCGCGGCGGTGCTCGCGGGTGACCAGATCGGAACGGTGGGCATCGCGCTCGCGTTCGGTTTCGTGCTGCTCGCGCTCGCCTACGCCCTCGGGCCGATCTCCGGCTGCCACGTCAACCCGGCGGTGACGCTCGGCTTCCTGCTGGCCCGCCGGATCGACGGGCGCACGGCCGTGTCGTACTGGGTGGCGCAGGTGCTCGGCGGCATCGCGGGTGCGGCGCTGGTGCTGCTGCTGGCGAAGCAGGTGCCGGGCCTGGAGACGCACGGCAAGCTCGGCACCAACGGCTGGGGCGAGCGCTCTCAGGTGCACATCAACGCGGGCGGCGCCTTCCTGACCGAGGTCGTGCTCACCTTCCTGCTGGTGTACGTGGTCCTCGCGGTCACCCACCGGCTGGCGGCGGTCGGCTTCGACGGGCTGCCGATCGGCATCGCCCTGGCGGTCGTCCACCTGGTCGGCATCCCGCTCACCGGCACCTCCGTCAACCCGGCGCGCAGTCTCGGCCCGGCGCTGTTCGCGGGCGGTGGGGCGCTCTCCCAGCTGTGGCTGTTCCTGCTCGCCCCGCTGGTCGGCGGCGCGCTCGCGGCGGGGGTGCACCTGCTGACGCACCCGCAGCCGAACCTCCCGGTGGCGGAGGCGCTGGCCACCGACGCCCGGGTCTGACCCGGTCTAACCCTTCAGGGCCTTCAAGGCGGTGGCGGTGTCGCCCTGCTCGCGTGCGGTCGTGGTCCGGGCCCGGTCCTGGCAGTCGCGCAGCGCCTGCGGCGTGAGGTCCGCGTGGGCGGCCTCGGCCCAGGCGGCGAGCAGGGCGGGCGCCTGGTCGTGCAGCCGGGCCCAGCCGCTCGCCCCGTCCGGATCGGCCGGGGTGAGGGTGGCGAGCCAGCCGGCGGTCAGGTGACCGGCCGGGTCGGCGGCGAAGTCCGGCACGGGCTCGGGCTTCGCCGCCTTCGCCGCCTGCGGCCCGGCGGACGTGGACAGCGCGGTCAGTGCCTCCGTGCGCCAGGACCGCCCGGCGGCGTCGCCGCGCTCGCGCAGCACGTCGTCGGCGATGCCGTCGAAGGCGCCGGCGGGCGCGGCGGCCTGGACCAGCGGATCGAGGATCGCGTTCTCCGCTGCGTTCGCCGCGTTCGTCGCGTCCGTCGCGTCCGGCCGGACGGCGGCCAGTGCGGCCGCGCCCTGGCGCAGATCGGCGGCGCGCAGCAGACCGTAGGCCGTCGGGTCCTCGGCGAGGCCGCGCAGCGCCCGGACCAGGTCGGCCTCGGGCACCGCGAAGTGCGCGCCCCGGTCGTCCTGCCAGGCGTCGTCGTTCGGGCCGGCGTGGGACTGGTAGCGGTTGTCGACCCCGGTCAGCACGGCGTGGGTGTCGACGGCGTAGTCGGCGAGGGCCTGCGCCAGCGGGCGGCGGACCTCCGGATGGACGCGGTGCTCCGGACTGTCCGCGAGTGCCAGGACGACGGTGCGCATGGCGCGGGCCTGCTCCACGGTGTGGACGCCGGGCCGGTCGCCGGGGTGGTCGTCAGGGTGGTCGCCGAGTCGGTCGCCGGTGGCGGCCCGGCGCAGTCCGTCGGCCAGGTCGCGGCACGGCAGGTCGGCGCGCCAGGTGCCGCCGAGCACGGTGCGGATCCGGGCGTCGCCGCGCAGCCCGGCGCAGTCGCGGTCGGGGTCGTCGCGGCCGAGCAGCCACCACAGGCCCGCGGCCGCCGCCGCGGCCACCACCAGGGCGATGACGGCCGCGCGTACGGCGGTCTTCCTCATGCCGGTTCCTCCCCCGTACTGTTTCGCTGCGCCGGTTCCGCTGCTTTCACGGGCCGCGGGCCGCGGGCGCATTGACCGCAGGATCGTAGCGGAACCCCACATTTCCACCCTCCGTGCTGAGTAGAGTCATGCCCATGGCGACTGTGAGTGGGGCGGGTGGGGGCCGGTTGGCAGGGCGGTCCTGTGTGGTGACCGGCGCGGCCAGTGGCATCGGGAGGGCGGTCGCCGAGCGCTTCGTGCGCGAGGGCGCGTCGGTGGTGGCCACGGACGTGGACGCCGAGGGGCTGAGCCGCCTGGCCGGGCGACTGCCGGGCGCCGTCAGCACGGTGGTCGGCGACGTCTCCCGGGACGAGGACGCCCGGCGGATGGTCGAGGCGGCCGTCGAGCGGCACGGGCGGCTGGACGTCCTGGTGGCCAACGCCGGGGTGATCCCGCTGATGGAGATCACCGAGGCCACCGCCGAGGATTGGGACCACGTGATGGCCGTCGACGGCCGCGGCATGTTCCTCACCTGCAAGTACGCGATCCGCGCCATGACCGCACAGGAGCGGCCCGGCGGCTCGATCGTCTGCCTGTCCTCCATCTCCGGCGAGGCCGGCCAGCGCGGCCAGGCGGTGTACGGGCCCGCCAAGTTCGTCGCCTCCGGGCTGACCAAGCACCTCGCCGTCGAGTGGGCCGACCGCGGCATCCGGGTCAACGCGGTCGCCCCCGGCACCATCACCACCGAGCGCGTCGCCCGACTGCGGGACGAACCCGGCGGGCCCGAGTACCTCGCGGCGATCGAGAAGCTCCACCCGATGGGCCGCCTCGGCGACCCGGCCGAGGTCGCCGCCGCCGTGCTCTTCCTCGCCTCCGACGACGCCTCCTTCATCACCGGGACGGTGCTGCCGGTCG
>NZ_JAFLNG010000453.1 GCF_017427025.1 Streptomyces sp. FH025 | reverse complement strand
CTCAGTCCGCGGCGCAGCGCGGCGATCTGTTCGGTGACCATCCGCCGGCTCACCTCCGCCTGCGGGGCCACCAGGCTCGACCCGTGGAAGACCCCCGGGAAGAGGTGCAGTTCGGTGGGAACACCCGCCGCGACCAGCCGCTGGGCGTAGTCCAGGGCCTCGTCGCGCACCGGGTCGATCTCACCGGCCACGATGTGGGCGGGCGGCAGGCCGGACAGGCTCTCGGCCCGCGCCGGCGCCGCGTACGGGCTGACGCCGTCACCGCCCCGTACGCCCTCACCTCCGAGGTAGAAGTCCCAGGACACTTCGGAGTTGGACCGCTTCCATCCGGGCGTGTCGGTGAAGGCGCGCATGGAGGCGGTGTCGAGGCGGTCGTCCAGCACGGGAATGCCCAGGTACTGCATGCGCAGGGCGGGGCCGCCGTGGTCACGGGCGTACAGGGCCACGGCGGCGGCCAGGCCCGCGCCGGCGCTCTCCCCGGCCACCGCGACGCGCCTCGGGTCCACGCCCAGCTCCCGCGCGTGGTCGACCAGCCAGGTCAGGGCGGCGCAGGAGTCCTCCAGGGCGGCCGGGAAGGGGTGTTCGGGGGCGAGCCGGTAGTCCACCGACAGGACGACGGCGCCCACTTCGGCGGCGATGCGGGTCGTCTCGGTGTGGAAGGCGTCGACGCTGCCGATGACGAACCCACCACCGTGCATGTACACCACGCCGGGCAGGACGCCGTCGTGGTTCGCCGGCCGGTAGAGGCGCACCGCGACATCCGGGGCACCCTCCGGGCCCGGCACCGTGAAGTCCCGGGTCTCGACCGGGACCGGCGGCTCGTACGCACCGAACTCCATGATCTCCGCTTCCGCCTCGCGCAGCTGCGTCACGTCGGCGAAATCCACGGGCGGGTACTGGGCGGCCGCCGCGGACAGTTCGGGATCGTAGGCATGGGTCATCGTGGATCTCCTTGACTGGTGGTTACGCGGGATTCAGAACGCGTCGATGACGACCACTCCGGTCGGGCCGTACGTCTCCAAGGACGTCAGCACCTCGCTCGCTTCACCGAGGCCGACGGTGCGGGAGACGATTCGCCCGGGGTTGAGGCGGCCGGCCTCGATCATGTTGAGCATCGTGCCGAACCGCTGGCCCTGCATGCCGAAGGCGCCCAGGATCTCCAGTTCCTTGACCATCATGACGTCGATCGGCAGCGCGACCTCGCCCCGCTCGGCGCCGGTCGTGTGCCCGAGTTGGAGATGACGGCCGCGCGTCCGCAGGGACATGACGGAGTTGCGGCAGGTGGCGGCGATCCCGACGGCGTCGACCGAGACGTGCGCTCCGCCCCTGGTGAGGGTCTTCACCGCCTCCGTGGGCTCGTTCCTCGCCGCGTTCACGGTGTGCACCGCGCCCAGGGCGCGCGCGGCCTCCAGCTTCTCGTCCGTGATGTCGATCGCGATCACGTTGGCGCCCGTCGCGGCGGCGATCTCCACGGTCGACAGGCCCATGCCGCCGCCCGCGCCGTACACCGCGACCCATTCCCCACCGCGGACCCTCGCCTGGTCGACGACTCCGTGGAAGGCGGTCATGTAGCGGCAGGCCAGGCTGGCGACCTCGACGAAGCCGACGGACTCGGGCACCTCGACCAGGTTGACGTCCGCGAAGCGGACCATGACGTACTCGGCGAAGGCCCCCCAGTAGGACACGCCGGGCACCAGTTGGTCCACGTGGTCGCACACGTGCTGGTTGCCGCTGCGGCACATCTCGCACGCGCCCTCGCCGGGGTTCATCGGGAAGAGGACGCGGTCGCCCTTCTTCCAGCCGCGCACGTCCCGGCCGACCTCCTCGACGGTGCCGGCGAACTCGTGGCCGAGGACGAACGGGGGGTTGACCCGCGGTCCGCCCGTCCAGAAGTTCCCGGCCCACAGGGCCCAGTCCGTCCGGCAGATCCCGTTCGCGCCGACGCGCACGATCGCACCGTCCGGCGGGCATGCGGGGTCGGGCACCTCGCGGATGACGAGTGGCCTGTTGAGCTCTTCGATGACTGCGGCGCGCATGGACGCGGCCTCCTCTGGATGTGATGGGCGATGACGGATGGACTCCATGTCCACCTGTTCAAGCGGTGGACATGGAAGCTAGCCATTCGCTTCGCCACATGTCAACCGCATAGAGTGGTGGACATGAGTGATGAAGGTGGCCGGAGCGACGGCCGGCAGCGCGCCAAGGCCGACTTCCGCTTCGACGACGCGCGGCTGTGCTTCGCCTTCGCCGGCACCCTGGCCGATCGCGGCACGGACGTACGCTTCGAACGGCTGGCACGGCCGGAGGACTTGAGCCGCTGGGCGGTGCAGAGCGGCTGCACCACCGTGGCGCCGACCTGCACCGAGACCGACCTGGACCACGCCAGGCGGCTACGCGAGGCGGTGCAGCGGACGGGCCAGGCCCTGGCGGCCGAAACCCCGCCCGACCCGGAGGACATCGCCCTCATCAACAGCGCGGCCGCCGAGCCCACGTCGGTGCCCGCGCTCTCGGCCGACGCGACCACCGTGCGCTGGAACGGCGGCGGAGTCGCGGCGGTGCTCTCGATGGTCGCGCGGGACCTGATCGCGCTCTGCGACTCGGAGCACCGCACCCGCGTGCGCATCTGCGGGAACCCCGCCTGTGGCACACCGTTCGTCGACACGTCCCGAGCGGGCGCCCGCCGCTGGTGCTCGATGAAGACCTGCGGCGCGCTCGTCAAGAAGCGGGCGTACCGGGCCAGGATTCAGGCGGCCGACGACGGCGAATAGACCGGCTGGACCGGCCCGCCGGCGCTGTTCACCGCCTCAGGACTCGTCCACGAAGCGCGCGCCCGGGCCGGGCGCGCGACGGACGTCCTCCGGGGCGAGATGGCTGTGCCCCGCGGCGCATTCGAGGACGACCCTGACCGGCTCGTCGCACGCGCCCGCGCCCTCGGCGGACTGGTGCCGCGGGATGACCGACGGGCCCTGCGCGTCGGCGAGGTACCTGTCCCCCCACTCCAGGAGCGCCAGCAGCGTCGGCCTCAACGCCTGCCCCTGCTCGGTGAGTTCGTAAGCGAAGCGCTGCCGGTCCCCGGGTTCCCGGTACGGCACGCGGCGCATCACTCCGGCCGTCACCAGGGTGTCGAGCCGACTCGACAGGAGGTTCTTGGCGATCCCGAGGCGCACATGGAACTCCCCGAACCGACGTGCGCCGTCCAGCGCCTCCCGGACGATCAGCAGCGACCAGCGCTCCCCCACCACCGCGAGGGAACGCGCCACCGAGCAGTTCACCGGGTCGATCCGCCGCGTCTCCATGGCACCAGTCTACCCAGCTGGGTTTACGAACTGCACTCAGCTCCCGTACGCTCCAATCTAAGTTTAAAAACTAAACTCAAAGGGGTTCAATCATGCCCATGCTCGATGTGTACGTTCCCGACGGTGCGCTCCAGCCCGACGCCGAGGCCGCGTTGATGAACCGGATCACCGAGATCCTGATCCGCCACGAGGGGTTCGACCCCGCCGACCCGGTGACCCGCTCCGTCTCCTGGCTGTTCCTGCACCGACCGACCGCCGTCTACGTCGGCGGCGAGCCCGCGGACGCGCCCCGCTACAAGGTCGTGCCGTCCGTGCCCGAGGGCCAGCTCGACGAGCGGAAGCGCGCGGGCGTCATCGCCGAGGTCACCGAGGCGATCCTGGACGCCGAGAACGGCGCCTGGCCGCGCGACGCCAGCCGGATCTGGGTCTTCCCCACCGAGATCCCCGAGGGCCACTGGGGCGGCTGGGGCCGGATCAGGCCGCTCGCGAAGATCCTCGCCCGCCTCACCGGCGACGGCGACACCGAGCAGGCCCGCACGCTGGCACGCGAGCGGATCGCCGCCAGCCGGGCCGAACACGCCCGCCTCCCCTGACCGAGCGGCGAACGGCGGCACGGCGATGGCGACTCACGGTGATGGCGACCACAGGGCCGGTGCCGGGATGCGCCAGAGGGCGGCGGGGTCGGCCTCGCCGCCCGGGGAGGGCTCGAAGGCGATCCACCGGCCGTCCGGGGAGAAGCTCCTCGGCGCCGGAGCCGGAGCCGGAGCCGGGACCGGAGCCGCTGCATCCGGCCAGCAGCAGCGCCGCGACGACGGCCAGCGAACCGATGAGCGCACGATTCCTCGCACCCCACACGCCAGTTGACGCTCAATCAGCTGTGCGCCCGACCGCAGGCGGATCAGGCGTCGCCGTCCAGCAGGTGCTGGTGCACCTCCTGGAAGGTCCAGGCCCCGCCGGACGGCCGGGAGAACACCCAGACCAGGTCGAACCGGTCGCCCGGCCAGGCGGCCGGGGCACCGCTGCCGGAGGCGCCGAGCGCCTCGACGATCCGCGGGATCCGCGAGTGCTCCCAGCAGATCAGCACCGGCTGCGCCCCGGTGAGCGCGGCACGGGCCAGCTCGGACTCCTGGGACTCCGCGTACCCGGTGTCGACGGTCAGCCCGAGCTTGGCGGCCAGCGGGGTGACGGTCTGGCGCATCCGGTGCGCCCCGGCCAGCGGGCCCCGGTCGGTGGCGGCGAGGATCCGGGCCGGGGTGCGCAGGCCGGGCGCGGGCGGGGAGAACAGGCCGGGCAGCGCGTCGGCGCGGTCCCAGCCGCGCCGGGTGAGGGACTTGCCGTCGTGCTTGCCGTTCTCGTCCAGTCCCGGCTCGCCGCCCTCGGGCTTCTCGCCGTGCCGGATGATCATCACCACGGCCTCGCCGCCCTGGTCGCTCGCCCTGGCCACAGGAGCCTCCTTCCCCGGTTTACCGGGTTTGTCCGAGGAACAGCCCGCCAGCACCAGCGGCGCGGCCGCCAGGCCGGCGAGCAGCACCCGACGGGTGGGACGGTCCTTCACGCGGCGCCCCGCTCCAGCCGCACCAGCGCGTCGATCGCGACGCCCTCGCCGCCGCCCTTGTGCCCGGGCTCGCCGCCGACCGTACGGCGGACGCGCTCGGCCCGGACGGTGCGCAGGCCGCGGTCGGCGAGGTCCGCGAGGACGTCCTCCGGGGTGAAGAGCACCGCCGGGTCCTGCGGGCCACCGACGCCCCCGGCGAGGTTGCTCAGGTCGTGCCCGACCACCAGCAGGGTGCCGCCGGGGGCGAGCGCGTCGGCGGCGCGGCGCAGCGCGGTGCGGCGGTCCTCGGCGGGGATCTGGAGGTAGGCGACCAGGACGAGGTCGTAGCCGACGGCCGGCGCTTCAAAAGTGCGGGCGTCGCCGTGGCGCCAGGTGAGGCGGTCGGCGATCTCGTCGGGCAGTTCCGCGGTGAGGCGTTCGGCGCGCTCCAGGGCGACGGCGGAGAAGTCGAGGCCGGTGACCTCCCAGCCGCGACCGGCCAGCCAGATGGCGTTGCGGCCTTCGCCGGCGGCCAGGTCGAGGGCGTGGCCGGGGGCGAGGCCCGCCAGTTCGTGGACCACCCACTGGTTGGGGGCGGCGCCCCACACCAGTTCACTCGCGGCGTAGCGGTCGTCCCAGTCCTGGCTGTCCATGGGGCTCCTCCGTTCGGCGGCCTGGTCCGTCCCGGCCAACCTACCGGGCCGCCGCCCGCGCGGCCCGCGACGGTCCAGCGGGCGGGACACCCTTGACGGCGAATATTGGTCCAGTCCAATCTATTCAGTCGTGACGCGAACGGACCAAGCGGCCCGGCGCGTCCGCGCACCGCCCGTCCCACGCGTCACCCGCCCGCGCGCCCCCCAAGCGCCGGGCCGGCTCCCCTGGGCCCGTCCGGGCCGAAGCACCGCCGGAACCCCCACACATCCGGAGGACAACCCGCATGCACGACCGCGTCCTGCCCGCACGGCCCGACCTCCCCGCCCAGGGGCGTGCCGCCCGCCGGGCCGCACAGCGCAGAAGAGCCACCGCCCTGGCCCTGGCCGCCACGCTGACCACCAGCGGCGCGGCCCTCGCCCTGACCTTCGGCTCCGCCTCGGCGGCGCCGGTCAACCTGCTGTCCAACGGCGACTTCGAGACCGGCACCCTGGCCGGCTGGACCTGCTCCAACGGATCGGTCGTCACCACCCCGGTGCACGGCGGAAGTTACGCGCTGGCCGGCGCCGCCTCGGCCGGGGACACCGCGCAGTGCCAGCAGACCGTCACCGTCCAGCCGAACACCACCTACACCCTGTCCGGCTTCGTCCAGGGCAGCTACGTCTACCTGGGTGCGACCGGCACGGGCGTCAACGCCTCCAGCTGGACGCCGAGCGCGACCGGCTGGAACCAGCTGAGCTCCACCTTCACCACCGGGGCCACCACGACCTCCGTCACGGTCTTCACCCACGGCTGGTACGGGACCGGCACCTACTACGCGGACGACCTCACCCTGACCGGGCCGGGCGGACCCACCTCCACCACCAGCCCGACCGGCTCGTCCAGCCCGACGGCCTCGT
>NZ_JAFLNG010000452.1 GCF_017427025.1 Streptomyces sp. FH025 | reverse complement strand
ACCGCACCGACCCGGAGGCGCTGCGCGCCGTCGTCCCCGAACCGCTGGAGATCGAGGAGCCGCTGGTCCGATTCGAGGTCATGAAGATGGGCGAGGTCGACGGCTTTGGCCCGTACGTCGAGGCCGGGCAGGTCATCCCGATCCGCCACGGCGGGGAGCACGGCGAGTACCTGCACGCGATGTACCTCGACAACTTCGCCGCCACCGCCGCCGGCCGGGAGCTGAGCGCCTACCCCAAGGTGATGGGCTCGCCGCGGCTGTTCACCGAGGCCAGCACGCTGGTCGGCACCCTGGACTACGGCAGCCAGCGGGTCACCACCGCGACCATGGCCTACAAGTGGCAGCCCCTGGACCCGGAGGAGGCACGCGACCAGATCACCGTGCCCACCTACGCGGTCAAGGTGATCCCCGACTACAGCGGCGGCCTGCGGGTCTGCGACCTGGTCCGCACCCGGATCACCGACGTGACCGTCAAGGAGGCCTGGACCGGCCCGGCCCGCCTCCAGCTCAACGCCCACGTCATGGCGCCACTGGCCGACCTGCCGGTGCTGGAGGTCGTCTCGGCCAGCCACATCGTCACCGACCTCACCCTGGCCCCCGTCGCGCCCGTCCACGACTACCTGGCCCTCGGGACCGGTGAGCCCGGATGTTGAGATGTCGCTCATTCGAGACTGAAGGCAGCCACTCATCACGCTGAGTGACCACTTGATGCTGTCGGGGGCCGCTGTCCTGCCCAGCGCTTTCGCGAGCCGGCGTCACAGCTCCTTGTAGGTGAACTCGGCCACCGGACCGGTCGGGGACGAGTAGCCGTTCGACAGCACGGTGACGTCGATGGTCCTGGGCTTGCCGACGCCGGTGGTCGGGGCGGGCACGGAGGCGACGATCTCGCCGGGCGCGCCGGTGCGCTTGACCTGGACGGACGGGGAGGGGTTGTCGCCGAAGAAGACCTGGGCGTCGGGGCCGAAGTTGACGCCGGTGATGGTGACGGGGTCGCCCTTCCGACCCTTGTCCGGGGCGATACCGGTGAGCACCACCGGGGCGGGGCCGCCGTAGGCGAACTGACCGAAGGGGACGGCCGGCGAGGTGCCCAGGTTGGTGGTGACCCGGACGGCGACGACGCCGACGCCGGTGGGCGCGAAGACGCTGATCGCGGTGCCGTCGCCGCTGACGACCAGGTCCTGGCACGGGACCGCGCCGAAGTCGACCGCCGTGCCCGCGCCGAAGCCGCTGCCGGCGATGACGACCGCGCTGCCGGCCTTGCCGGCGTTGCCGCTGATGGCCCGCACCACCGGGCCGGGCAGCACATCGGGGGCGCCGAGCAGACCCAGGTAGGTGGAGTCGGCGTGCTGGTAGGCGACCTGGCCCATGAAGTCCTGGAGCGTCTTCTTGGCCATGACCGGGTCGTAGTCGCTCCTGTAGTCCGGATTCAACGGGATGGCCTTGCCCGGCTGGGCGTAGCCGTGGGGGCCGGGCAGGGCGGCGATCGCCGTGATCACAGCCTTGACGTCGTCGTTCGCCGCCGGGCCGGGCGGATCGGGATACCACTTCTTCGCGTCGTCGAGACTGGTCCAGGCCTGCGGCACCAGGTCCCAGGCGTTGTAGTAGCGCTCATTGGCGACCCAGTTCAGGGAGTCGACGTAGGTCGCGAAGCCCAGGCCTCCGGCGGTGGGGGCGGCGAAGGTGTAGAGGCCGAAGTGCGGGGTGGCGCCCTCCCAGGTCTGCGCCTGGAGGTAGGGCGCGACCATGGTGGCGATGCAGCCGCCCAGACTGTGACCGATCACGTAGACGGTGGGGTTCGGCGCAGCCCCGGTGAGGGCGTCGGCGAGCGCCTGCACCAGGGTGACGCCCGCCGCGCTCATGGTGACGACCTGGCTGAACGCCTCCATCGCGCCCTTGGAGACGGCCACCGGGACGGATGGCGAGCCGACGGCGGTGAACGGGACCACCGTGCCCACGTCGAGGTCCTCCAGCAGGTCGGTGACGTTGGAGACCGTGCCGCGCAGGACCACGGAGAACGCGTTGGAGGAACGACTCGCGGCCAGGTACGCCATGTTCGCGTTGTCCGGGCTCAGCGCCAGCCACAGCAGGCTCCAGTCGTTCCCGGTCGCGAGGGAGGACTCGGCCAGTTGCTCGCTGACGCCCAGGAAGATCCGGTCCTGCTGCTCTTCCGGCGTCTCGCCCGATGGACGCGGGGTGGCCCCGGTCGCCGCGATCGCGGCCAGCGTCATGGCCACCTGCGGCATGGTTGGTGAGCTCTGCTCCGTCGACATGTGCATGCACTCCCTGGGAATGAATCGCCTCACCGGATAGGGAGGTCGTGTCCCCTCTGGGTTCCGCCGGGGACGTCCGACGATGTGTCCCGGCCCGGGCCGTCATGCCATCGGGCGTACGCCCTCGCGGCCCGGACGGACCGGTTGCGGGAGCCGACGTCGATCACCACCTTTCCGGGTCAGCCCGGCGGCCGAGCAGCGTCCCTTCGAAGCCGACGTGCGGACGTGCCGGCGTTCGTACTCCTCTGGCGTCACGGTCAGTCGAGGTTGAGGCGTTTGTTGAGGGCCCTTCCCGAGGGCAGGGTGTCGATGAACCTGTGGAGGAACTCGAGGACGGCGTCGGTGTCCAGGCCTTCGGAGACGGCGTCGATCGCGGTGTAGATGTCCTCTTCGATCCTGGCGACCGCGGTGGCCAGGCGATCACCCTCGGGGGTGAGGCTGAGTTGGACGTAGCGGCGGTCGGCGGCGTCGGTGCGGCGCTCGACCAGCCCGGCCGCGACGACGCGCTCGACCAGCCGGCTGGGGTTGGTGCCGCTCTCGCACACCAGGAGCTGTCCGAGCCCGTTGAGGCTCAGGGTGCCGTGCTGCTGGAGCAAGCGCAGCACCTCGGCCTGCGACGGGGTGATGCCGTGGGGTTTGAGGGCCTGGATCAGCAGCCGGTTGCCTTCGCGTTGGGCTGCCAGGATCGCGAAGCGCAGGTGTTCGGCCTTACGCATCGGCCTCCCTCCGGGTGGTCGGCAGGGCGGCGAGGAAGTCGTTGACCGCAGCGGCGTAGGTGGCCGGGTGGGAGAAGCGGAACATGTGGCCGGTGCGCGGCAGCACGACCTCCCGGGCGTCGGGGATGCCCGCGAGCATGATCTTGGAGGCGTTCTCGCCGATCAGCACGTCGTGCGAGGGGGTCAGGATCAGGGTCGGGACCTGGACCTGGCCTAGCACGTCGACGTAGTCGGCGGTGAGGACGGCCTGCACCCGCGCGCCGAAGGAGGCGGCCGGGGTGTTGGCGAGGAACAGTTCGCGACTGCTCGCCTCGTTCCAGGGCACCTGTCCCTCGCCGTCGAACGGGGAGGCGAGGCGGTGGGCGTGGGCTCGCAGCGTCACCTGCCGGTAGAGCGGGCCGCGTGCCTTGCCGATGACCCTCATCAGGGCCTTCCACGGCTTCGAGTCGACCGGGTTGGCCGCGAATCCGCCGGACAGGACCACGGCGCGCAGGCCCCGCGGGCGGCGGGTGGCCAGCGCGAGCGCGATGTTCGCGCCGAACGAGTCACCGACCAGCACGTAGTCGTCGAGGTCGGCGATCGCGTTTTCGACGAAGTCGGCGTAGCGATCGATGTCGTTCACGCCTTCGGGCAGGCGCAGCGTGCGTGTGGGCACCTCACCGTAGGGAGCGAGCTGTTCGGCGCTCCACGGGGCGCCGGAGAAGCAGGGGATGAAGACGAGGGTCGGATTCTTCTGCGCAGTGTTCACAGCCAATACATTACACGACACATGTGTCGTGTCACTTGTTATCGGGGTCACATGGGGATCCGTCCCCATGTGCTCGTCAGGTGCGGCGGCCGGGTGCGGGCCCGGGTGTCTCCTCGCGCCAGGGGGCGCGGGGAGACACCCGGGCAGCGGACGCCGCGCAGAGATCACCGTTCAAAGATCACCAGGCAGAGATCACGAACCCCGTCAGCGACTGCCGCAGAACGCCGCGTCGACGAGGCCGATCTCCGCCCCCAACTGCGCGTTGATCTGCGCCTCGTCCCCCTTGATGGTGGCGGACACCGCGACCTGCCGGTCACCGGTGCCCCACAGCTGGGAGCTGTAGCCGGGCACGCCCCCGTCGTGCCCGTAGACCGGACCGCAGGACAGCGGCAGCGTGACCAGCCCCAGTCCGTAGCCCACGGACGTGGGCACGCCGTCGACCTCCACCGGGATGGTCGTGGTCATCTCCCGCATCAGCTTCTCGGACAGCAGCCGACCGCCCAGCAGCGCCTTCTCGAAGCGGGTGAGGTCGTCCAGGGTGGATATCAGCTCACCGGCCGAGTTCGCCCAGGACATGTCGGCCAGCGTCACGTCCCGGTCGCTCCGGTCCTCCGGGCCGGGCCCCTCGGCCAGGGTCCAGTAGCCGTGCGCGTGCGGGCCCCGAATGTCGATGGCCGTCCCGGGGAAGTACGTCCCGCTCATCCTCAGCGGTCGCAGGATGCGCGCGGTGATCTCCTGGGCGTAGCCGTGCCCGGTCACCCGCTCGATGATCATGCCGAGCAGGGTGTAGTTGACGTTGGAGTAGCTCCACTTGGTACCGGGCGGAAAGTTGGGCGCGTGCGCCACGGAGGCGGCCACCACCTTCGCCGGGGTGATCGTCCGGGTCAGGCCGCCCTGGTCGAGCCAGTTGCGGATGGCGTTGCCGTCCGTCCGGTCGGGAAACAGCCCGCCCTTCTCGTTGGTCGGGTCCCAGAGGCCGGAGCTGTGGTTGAGCAGCTGGCGGACGGTGATGTGGTCGCCGTTGGGCACCGCGCCGGGCAGGTACCGATCGATCGGATCATCCAGGCCGATCCGCCCCTCGCCCACCAGCTGGAGCACGGTGGTCGAGGTGAACACCTTGGTGATGCTCCCGGCCCGGAACCGCCCGTCCGTCCGCACCGGAGCGCCGGTGGCCAGGTCGGCGACACCCGAGCCCGCACGCCGAACCCCGCCCTCCTCCCTGACCTCGGCGACCGCCGACGCGGCCCCGGCCCCGGTCACCGCCTTCAGGGCCTCCACCCAGCGGCCACCGGAGCCCTTCGCGACGGCGGCCGAGCCGGCCGCGGTCGGCTCGGCCGCCGTCGCCGAGGCGACCGGCGCGGCCAAGGCCAGACAGAGCACCGCTCCCACCAGCGCGGATACCGTACGACGTGCCATGCGACCCCCTTGGTCCACGGCGGGCCTCCGCCCGCCCTCAAGGACCAAGCCTCACCGCAGCACTGACACCTCGTCATCCCCCACCGGGAGGAATCGACCGTACGCCCACCAAAGTAGGCCGTACACCGAACGGAGGATGCCGTCCGGCCGGCCGACTACTGCCCGGCGGCCGGGCGGACCGGGTGCTTGCTCATGATCGACACCCGGTTGAAGGAGTTGATGGTGATCGCCACCCAGACCGCCGCCGAGATCTCCTCCTCGGTGAGCACCTCGCGGGCCGCCCCGTAGGCGGCCTCCTGCGCGGCCGCGTCCGACGGGGTCGTGGTCGCCTCGGCCAGCGCGAGCGCCGCCCGCTCCCGCGCGGTGAACACCTCGGTGTCGCGCCAGGCCGGGAGCACGCCGAGCCGCTGGGTGGTCTCGCCCTCCCGCAGCGCCGCCCTGGTGTGCACGTTCAGGCAGTAGGCGCAGCCGTTGATCTGCGAGACCCGCAGGTTGACCAGTTCCACCAGGCGCCGGTCCAGCCCGGCCTCCGCCGCGACCGCCCGCGCCGCCTCGGCGGCCGCGAGCAGAGCCCGGTACGCCGTGGGGCTCTGCTTGTCGATGAAGACCCGCCGCTCCGCAGGGATCACCGTCACGTCACTCACCTGAACTCCTCCATCGGCTCACTGTCGCGGCCTGCTGTCGCCCGTCACTCTGCCATGCCATAATAGTTGAATCTAGAACTACCTAGAAGTGCTTTTTCCGCCATGGGAGGGACCACCGCCGTGAGCACCACCGAGACCGAGCCGCACCCCGCCGCCCAGCCGCAGGAACCGCGAGTCGAGGTCCTGCCCCCACGGGACGTCCCGCTCGGCGGGCCGCGCGCGATGACCGTACGCCGCACTCTCCCACACCGCTCCCGCCCGCTGATCGGCGCCTGGTGCTTCGTGGACCACTACGGCCCCGACGACGTCGCCGTCACCGGCGGGATGGACGTCGCCCCGCACCCCCACATCGGCCTGCAGACCGTCAGCTGGCTGTTCACCGGCGAGATCGAGCACCGCGACAGCCTCGGCGTCCACGCCTTCGTCCGTCCGGGCGAGCTCAACCTGATGACCTCCGGCCACGGCATCTGCCACTCCGAGGTCTCCACCCCCGAGACCACCGTCCTGCACGGCGTCCAGCTCTGGGTGGCCCTGCCCGACGCGCACCGCCACACAGCCCGCGACTTCCACCACCACGTCCCGGGGC
>NZ_JAFLNG010000451.1 GCF_017427025.1 Streptomyces sp. FH025 | reverse complement strand
AGTTCTACCTCGACTGCCTCTCCCACGCCTCGTACCTCGTCGGTGACCGCACCACCGGCCGGGCCGTCGTGGTCGACCCCCAGCGCGACGTGGACGAGTACATCGCCACCGCCGAGGGCCACGGCCTGACCATCGAGCGGGTCATCGAGACCCACATCCACGCGGACTTCCTCTCCGGCCACCTGGAGCTGGCCGAGCGCACCGGCGCCCGCATCTCCTTCGGCTCCGCCGCCGCGCTCGACTTCGACACCGACCCCCTGGAGGACGGCGAGCACCTCAGCCTCGGCGAGGTCGACCTGGAGATCCGGCACACCCCGGGCCACACCCCCGAGTCGATCTGCGTCGTCGTCCGCGAACACGCCGGTGACACCGTCCCGTTCGGCGTCCTCACCGGTGACACGCTGTTCATCGGAGACGTCGGCCGCCCCGACCTGCTCAGCTCCCGGGGCCGGTCCGCCGAGGAGATGGCCCGCGCCCTGTACCACTCCACCCGCGCCCTGCTCACCCTCCCCGACGACACCCGCGTCTACCCGGCGCACGGAGCCGGCTCGGCCTGCGGCAAGAACCTCTCCACCGAGCTGAGCTGCACGATCGGCAACCAGCGCCGCGGCAACTACGCCCTGGCCGACATGACCGAGGACGAGTTCGTCGCGGTCGTGACCGATGGCCAGCCCGCGGCGCCCGCCTACTTCGCGTTCACCTCGGTGCGCAACCGCCAGGCCCGCCCGGTGCTGCACGAGACCCCCGTCACCCCGCTCACCCCTGAGGACTTCCTCAAGGCCAGGGCGAGCGGCGCCACCGTGCTGGACACCCGGGACCCGGAGGCGTTCGCTGCGGCCCACCTGTACGGTGCGGTCAACATCCCCCTCGGCGGTCGGTTCGCCGAACTCGCGGGCCAGGTGCTCGACGCCGAGGACGCCGTCGTCCTGTGCGGTGACCCGGACACCGCGCGCGAGGCCCGGACCCGCCTGGCCCGCATCGGCTTCGACCGCGTCCTGGGCGCGCTGGCCGCCCCGGTGGAGGCGATCGATGCCGCACACCTGACCGCGGTCGTACGGGTGGAGGCCGACACCCTCGCCGACCGGCTCGCGGAGGGAACGGGCGAGTTCGAGCTGCTGGACGTGCGCGGCCCGGGCGAGGTGCGGGAGAAGGGGACCATCCCCGGCGCCCGTCTCATCCCGCTGCCCGAACTGCTCGCCCGCGTGGGCGAACTGCCGACCGAGCGGCCGTTGACCGTGATCTGCGCGGGCGGGAACCGCTCGTCGGTGGCCGCGTCCGTGCTGCGGGCCCGCGGCTTCGAAACCACCGACCTGCGCGGCGGCTTCGCCGCGTGGCACGGGGAGGTCGTCCACCCGGCCGACCAGGCCCCGGAGGGCGTCACGGCGTGAGCGTCCTGATCCTCGCCCTGCTCTGCGGAGCCGTGGTCGGCGTGGCCCTGGGCGCGCTGGGCGGTGGCGGGGGAGTGCTCGCGGTCCCGGCCCTGGTGTACCTGTTGGGCGTCTCGCCCTCCGAGGCCGGGACCACCAGCCTGGTCATCGTCACCGCCACCTCCGTCACCGCCCTCGTCCGCCACACCGGCACCGGCAACATCAGCTGGCGGACCGGCGCCCTGTTCGCCGCGGCCGGCGTGCTCCCCGGCATCGGGGCGTCCGTGCTCGCCCACCGCGTCCCGCAGGCGGTGCTGACCTCCGCGTTCGCCGTCCTCGCTGCGCTGGCGGCCGCGGCGATGCTACGCGGCACCCGAACCGCGCAGCGCACGCCGGCCGAGGACGCCGGTGCCGTTGGTGCGGCCCGTGCCGCCGGTGCCGCCGGTGCCGCCCATGCCGCCGGTGCCGTCGCAGGTCCGTCCGGGGAGCTCGCCGGGAAGGGCGGGCCCCTGGGCACGGTGGCGGCCGGAGCCGGCCTGGGTGCGGTGACCGGGCTGCTGGGAGTCGGCGGCGGCTTCCTCGCGGTGCCCGCCCTGGTGTCCGTGCTTCGCCTGCCGATGCGCAAGGCCGTCGGCACCAGCCTGGTGGTCATCCTCATCAACTCGGTGGTCTCCCTCGCCACCCGCCTGACGGTCACGGGCATGTCCCTCGATCCGGCGGTCTTCGGGCCGTTCGTGGGGGCCGCCGTCCTCGGCGCCTGGGACGGCAGGCGACTGGCGGCCAAGCTCTCCGGTGCCGCCCTGCAGCGGACCTTCGCCGTCCTGCTGCTCGCGGTGGCCGCTTTCATGCTGATCGACCTCCTGGTCTGACCGGCTCCAGCGCCGAAGGGCTCGCGGGTGAGGAGTCGGCGGGCTCGGGTTTGTGCTGTCTCCCCGAAGGGACGAACATTCACTCCGTGCCCCGCTCCATCGATCCGACCCCTGACCTCCAGGAAGACGCCGTGACCTCCCAGCCCGGCCCCCGCCCGCTCACCCGATCCCCGGGCAAGCCGCTCTGGGCGCAGCTGCGCGCCGACCTGCTGCGCCGACTCGACGAGGGCGAGTTCCGCGACGTCTTCCCCGGCGAGCACGACCTCGTCGCCGAATACCTGGTCAGCAGGCACACGGTCCGCGAGGCCCTCCGGAAGCTCCGCGAGGAGGGCCTCGTCACCGCTCAGCGCGGCAAGGCGTCGCGCTTCACCGCGAGCCGCCCACTGGAACAGGACCTCGGCGAGGCGTTCAGCCTCTTCCGCTCCGTCGAGGAGGTCGGCGCCGTCCAGCGCAGCGTCGTACGCGCCCTCGACCAGCGCGCCGACGGCGTCATCGCCGCCCGCCTGGGACTCGAGGAGTCCACACCGCTCGTCTACCTCGAACGCGTCCGCCTGGCCGACGAGGAACCGCTCGCCGTCGACCGGGTCTGGCTCCCGGCGGACGTGGCCCGCCCCCTGCTGGACGTCGACTTCACCCACACCGCGCTCTACGACGAACTCGAACGCCACTGCGGCAGCCGCATCCGCGGCGGCTGGGAACGCATCCGGGCCGTCGTGCCCGGTCGGGGGGAGCGCATCCTGCTCGACTGCCCCGAGACCACCGCGCTGCTCGCGATCGACCGGCTCGGTCACGACACCGACGGGCGCCGCGTCGAATGGCGGCAGACGCTCGTGCGCGCCGACCGCTTCGCCGTCACCGCCGCCTTCTCCGCACACGACTACCGGTTGGGCGCCCCGGTCCACACGCCCTGACGGAGCCTCACGGCCCGTGAACGCCGGGGCGGTTCGGGTCAGGCCTTCGGAACGAGGGTGTTCTCGTTGGTGCGGCGGTCCAGCAGCCTCCGAGTTCGGGGCGAATCCTCACTCTTCGTGCGTACCCCTGGTGTTCGCAGCCAGGCGCACCGCCTGCCCGTCGTGCACCAGCCAGGCAACCTGCTTGTCCTCTCCCCACTGGCACTACGCGATCCACGGCATCCCTCCTCTGACCCGGATCCGGCGGCCCAAACACACCTCGTCCGCCGTTCCGCGCAGAGGGCCCGCAACCGGGTGACCGGTTCGGGCTGTTCCGCTCAGCCCAGCTCGCCGATCGCGCCGATCTCCGCCCCCGAGGACGGGCACCTCCACCACGCCTGCTCCCCGTCGGCCACCGGTTCCAGCGGATGCGGGTGCCCGGGGCACAGCGGCCACTGGACGAACTCGTAACCGGTCAGCCGACGGCTCTCCGCTCCCCGGCCCTTCTCGCCGGGGATGACCCGTAGCCATGCGGAGGTCCGGTCCATCCCCCACTCTGGAACGGAGGGGGTGACGGAGGGAGTAATGGGATGCAGATCGTTGTGGACCTCACACGCTGCCAGGGCTACGCACAGTGCGTGTTCCTCGCACCGGAGGTGTTCCAGCTGCACGGGGAGGAGGGGCTGCTGTACACCCCGGCCGTTCCCGACGACCAATTGGAGCGCGTGCGCCAGGCCGCGGCGGCGTGCCCGGTCCAGGCCATCCTCCTCGGCAAGGAGGTGAGCCCCGTTGGCCGCTGACCTTCGAGAAGGCCGGATCGTCATCGTCGGCGCGTCGCTGGCCGGATTGCGGGCCGCCGAGGCGCTGCGCGAGGAGGGCTTCACCGGCTCACTGACCGTGGTCGGGGACGAGCCCCATCCGCCCTACGACCGGCCGCCGCTGTCCAAGCAGGTCCTGCTCGGCCAGGCCGCGGCGGACTCCACCGCTCTGCCGATGCACCGGGACCCGGACGCCGACTGGCGGCTCGGGGTCCGCGCCACCGGCCTGGACCCTCTCGGGAAACGGGTGGTGCTGGCCGACGGCGAATCGCTGCCCTTCGACCGGCTGCTGATCGCCACCGGCACCCGGGCCAGGCCCTGGCCCAAGGCGGAGGAAGCCGCCCTGGACGGAGTGTTCACGCTGCGTACCCGCGAGGACGCCGCCGGGCTGGCTGAGCGGCTGGCCGCGGGGCCGCGGCGGGTGCTGGTGATCGGCGGGGGCTTCACCGGCTCGGAGATCGCCTCGGCCTGCCGGGAACGCGGTCTCGACGTCACGGTCACCGAACGCGGCCCCGCCCCCCTGGTGGGCGCGCTCGGCGGCACCTTGTCGAAGCTCGCGGCCGCCATGCAGCGCAACAACGGGGTGGACCTGCGCTGCGGGGTGACCGTCACCGCCCTGCGCGGCGATGGGAACGGCCGGTTCACCGGTGCGGACCTGTCCGACGGCAGCCGTGTGGAGGCGGACGTGTGCGTCGCGGCCCTGGGGGCGGTCCGCAACGTCGAATGGCTGGCGGACTCCGGACTGGCGGCAGGCCCGCGCGGGATCGCCTGCGACGCCGGGTGCCGGGCCTTCGACATGTACGGCATCGTCACCGACGACGTCTTCGTGGCCGGTGACGTCTCGCGCTTCCCCCACCCACTGTTCGGCTACCAGATGCTCTCCCTGGAGCACTGGGGCAACGCGGTCGCGCAGGCCGAGGTGGCCGCCCACAACATGGTCAATCCCGGACCCCTGCGCCGCCCCCACCTCGCCCTCCCGACGTTCTGGTCGACCCAGTTCGGGCTCAACATCAAGTCCGTGGGCGTGCCCACCTTCTCCGACCACGTGGTGATCGCCCAAGGCACGCTGGAGGAGCGTCGCCTGGCGATGGTCTACGGCTACAAGGGCCGGGTCACCGCCGCGGTCACCGTCGACATGGCCAAGTCACTCGACTACTACACGCACCTGATCGAGACCGCCGCCCCCTTCCCACCCGCGCCCGGCGCGTCCGACCGCCCACTCGCGGCCGAGATCCCGCTCCCCTCCGACGTGCCCGATCCGAAGGGACTCTCCCACGGCCCCACCGTCGCGCTCACCGGCCACCTGCCCGACCGCCGACTGACCGTGGTCCAGCCCACCTGACCCACGTCCCGCCCAACCACGAGGAGCCCTATCCCATGGCCGCCGCCGACACCCTCCTGGAACGGATCACCGACTACGCCAACCGCCCCAACCCCTACCCGCTCTACACGGAACTGCGCGAAGCCGGTCCCGTCGTGCGGCAGGCGGACGGCAGCTACCTGATCGGCACCTATCACGAGATCACCGCGCTCCTCCACGACCCACGCATCAGCGCCGATCCCCGCAGCCTGGCCGCCCCGTCCACGCAGCCATCCATGGAGACACCGAAACCGCCGTTCCTACGGCTCGACGACCCCGAGCACCACAGACTGCGCAACCTGGCCATGCGGCCGTTCGGCCCACCGCACAGCCCCGGCCGCATCGACGCCATGCGCGGCCAGATCACCGAACTCACCGAGGAACTGCTCCAGGACCTCCAGGACCGCACCCAGATCGACATCGTCGACGACTTCGCCTACCCGCTGCCCGTCACCGTCATCTGCCGACTGCTCGGCGTCCCCCAGGAGGACGAACCACAGTTCCGGCAATGGTCCGACGCGATCGTCGCCTCCGCCGACGTCAGACCCGACGAGGACGCTTCCGCCGAGCGGGACCGGGCCGGCGAGCAGGCACGGATCGAGATGGGCCAGTACCTGGTCAACCTCGCCGAACAACGCCGCGACCATCCCACCGGCGACATGCTCTCCGCCTACATCAACGAACCCGACCCGGCCATGCGCCTCACCCACGAGGAACTCGCGGAAACCGCCGTACTCCTCCTCATCGCCGGACACGAAACCACCGTCAACCTCATCACCAACGGAGTCCTCACCCTGCTACGCCACCCCGACCACCTGGACCGGCTGCGCCGCGAACCCGACCTGCTACCGGCCGCGGTGGAGGAGCTGCTGCGCTACGAGCCCCCGGTCCACATGCGCCAACGCATCCCCCTCGCCGACGTGGACATCGCCGGCACCACCCTCCCCAAGGGCACCTCCGTCGTGCTCGCGCTGGCCTCCGGCAACCGCGACCCCAAGCGGTTCCACGATCCCGACCGCTTCGACCCAACCCGCCCGGACAACCAGCACTTCGGCTTCGGCAGCGGCATCCACCTCTGCTACGG
>NZ_JAFLNG010000450.1 GCF_017427025.1 Streptomyces sp. FH025 | reverse complement strand
AAATGGCGCACCCGGTTGTGAGCAGTAGGAGTGCAGCGGCCCTCCTCGGATCAAGCCGATTCGTACGGCGAAGGCGCCGCCGCGGGAAGCCTGACGTGGACGGCGAGGCCGCCCGCCGGGAGCACGGTGGCGTGGACGGTGCCGCCGTGGGCCCGGGCGACGACCTGGACCAGGGCGAGGCCGAGTCCGTGTCCGTGGGCGCTGTCGAGGCGGGGCCGGGCCCGGTAGAAGGGTTCGAAGAGGCGGTCGACGACGGCCGGGTCGACGACGGGCCCGGTGTTCGTGACGGTGAGGTGCACCGCGCCGGGTCCGTCGTCCGGGGCGGTGGACCGGGACTCGGTGGCGACGTCCACGGTGACCCGGGCCCCCAGTTCGCCGGTGTTGTGCTTGACCGCGTTGTCGACGAGGTTGCCGACCAGCCGGCCCAGCAGCACGGCATTGCCCCGTACCAGGCAGTCGGGGTCATCCGCGGTGAGGACGAACTCCGGTCCGTGCGCGGACTGCCCGGCGGTCGCCGCGGTCACGGCTTCTTCCGCGAGGGCCGCGAGGTCGACGGGCTCGGGGTCGAAGGTGAGGTGTTCGGCCGCGGCCAGGTTCAGGAGTTCCTTGACGACCCTGATGTTGCGCTCGTTCGCCTCACCGAGCATGGGCAGGATCTCGGCGAACTCCTCACGGTCCGGACGGTCTCCCAGCATGGTCAGGGCGGTCTTCGTCGTGGACAGGGGGGTGAGCAGCTCGTGGGCGGCGTTGGCGGCAAACCGCCGGTGCGATGAGAAGGACTCCTCCAGGCGGGCGAGCGTGACGTCGAAGGTGTCGGCGAGGCGGCGCAGTTCGTCGTCGGGCCCGGAGGCGTTGATGCGGTGGGAGAGGTCACCTTCGGCGGCGCTCGTCGCGGCCCGGTTGAGTTCGCTCAGCGGGGCCAGCAGCCTGCCCGCGATCCTGCGGCCGGCCAGCAGGCCTGCGGTGGCGACGATGAGCACGCCCGCGGTGGAGACGGCGAGGACGGTGTTCCAGACGTCCTCTTTGGTGCGGATCGTGGAATGGGGGCCCTGGATCCGCTCGCCGGGGAACGGGGCCCGGGTCCCGATCTCGTCGGACCCCGGTGGCATGGGGTGTCCGTCGGTGGGCGGGTAGGGGTGGGCCGGGGTGGAGCTGGTGCCGGGCGGTACGGTGACCACCGTGGTCAGGTCGTAGGTCGGCAGCCAGCGGATGCCGACGTAGACGACGGTCAGCATCAGCAGGGCGCTCGCGGCCAGTGCGACGGCGAACCCGAAGGTCAGCCGGCTGCGCAGGCTGAGGGGGCGAGTGAGGTGGTGCAGGCCGAGCAGGCGGCGCCCGCGTCTCACGCCGCGCCCAGGCGGTAGCCCGTCCCGATGACGGTCTGCACGATCTTCGGGTCCCCGAGTTTGCGGCGCAGGGTGTGCACCACGAGCCGGACCACATTGCCGCCTTGGTCGGTCTGTCCGTCCCAGGCTTTGTCCAGCAGGTCCGCGCTGCTGACGACTCCGCCGTCGGCGCGCATGAGCAGTTCGAGGACCGCGATCTCCTTCGGGGTGAGCCGGATCTCCGTACCGTCGCGGGTCACCTGTCGGCGGTGGGTGTCCAGGCTGATGCCGGCCTGCTCCAGCACGGGGGCGTACGTGGTACCGCTCCTGCGGTGCAGGGCGCGGAGCCGGACGATCAGCTCGGGCAGGTCGAAGGGCTTGGGGAGGTAGTCGTCCGCCCCCAGGCCGAAGCCGGCGACCTTGTCGTCCAGTGTCCCGGCCGCGGTCAGCATCAGGATCCGTGCGCCCAGGCCCATCCCGGTGATCCGGCGGCACACCTCGTCCCCGTGGACCACGGGCAGGTCCCGGTCCAGTACGACCACGTCGTAGTCGTGGATCCGTACCCGCTCCAGCGCCGCGCCGCCGTCGGGTGCGATGTCGGCGGCGATGCCCTCGCGGCCGAGGCGCATCTGGAGCAGGCGGGCGAGCGGTGCCTCGTCCTCGACGATCAGTATCCGCACGGCGGAGACGTCCCTTCGGGTGAGAATTCGATGAGAGCCCGAAGGCGGGTCGGAATATCGACCCACGGAATTACGGGACACTTCCATATGTACCGTACCGGGTGTGTGAGCGGTATGTGAGGCCTCGGTGCCGGGCCGTCGGGCATCACATACGGGTGAAATGCGCTGGCCGATAGCGTCGTTGCCATGAATCTATTCAAACGGGCCTGGTGGCGGCTGACCGGACAGCTCGGGAAAACCGCCATGCTGATCGGCCTTTTCACCGTCATCTGCACGCTCGTTCTCTCCGGATTCCTCATCCAGTCTGCCGCGGCGCGCGCGGCCGATGATGCGAAGAGGAAGGTCGGGGTCGTCGCCACGATGCAGCTCGACATCAACGCGCTCATCAACTCCGGCGGAACCAACGCCGGCGGTGGCGGACGGCCCAGCACGATCGGTTCGAAGGGCGAGCTGCGCAGCAGCCTCGTCGACCACATCTGCGCGTCCTCCGCGGTGACCGGCTGCAACTACGCCGTCGGGAGCGTCGGGCGCCCCGGAACCGGGCTGAAACTGCACCAGCCGGTTCCGACACCACCCGGCCAGAACGCCGAGGCAACGGACTTCTTCTCGGCTTCCGGAATTCGCGACCTGAACCAGGAGAAGGACTTCCGCAACGGCGACTCGAAAATCATCTCGGGCCGGGGCATCACCCCCACCAGCGCCAAGGACGAGATCGTCATCGAGGAACGCGTCGCCAATGACAACAAGATCAAGGTCGGGGACGTCGTCAAGCTCAAGGTGGGCGAGATCCCCGCGGACGGCAAGCAGCGCAGTGACGCCGACCTCTCCTTCAAGGTCGTCGGCATCTACAAGAACAGCACCGCCGACACCGGTGCCTACGTTCCCGCGATGATGGATCCCGCCAACAAGATCTACACCACCCCGCTGGGCAGCTCGCTCCTGTTGGGCAAGGACGGCACCGACGGCATCCTCAAGTCGGCCACCTTCAGCTTGAAGAACCCCGACGATCTCGACCGGCTGAAGAAGGACGCCGCGGCCGCCGGCGTGGACCCCAAGATCTTCCCCCTGACCGTCAACGACAAGCAGTACCAGGCCCTCGTCGGCCCCATCACCCGCACCGCGGGCTTCGCCGGCCTCACCGTCTGGCTCGTCGCCCTCGCGGGCACCGCGATCCTCGCCCTCATCATCGCCTCGGCGCTGCGCGAACGCCGCAAGGAGCTCGGCATCCTCCTCGCGCTCGGCGAGAAGAAGCCGCTGCTGCTCGGCCAGCACCTCGTGGAGATCTTCGCCTGCGCGCTGATCGCCATCGGCATCGCCTCGGCCGCCTCCCAGGCACTCGCCCAGCCCATCGGCGACGGCCTGCTGGCCGGCGAGGTCTCCTCCGCGAAGGACGACGCGGGTAAGAGGACCCCCGAGCAGGACTACAGCAGCATCGGCGGCGGCACCAAGGACGACGGACCGCAGGTCGATCCGATCGACTCCCTGGAAGTGAAGGTCGGTCCGTCCGACATCGCCCAGGTCGGCGTCCTCGGGCTCGGCATCGCCGCGGTCGCCACCGTCCTGCCCGGCATCCGCGTGATGCGCATGAGTCCCCGCGACATCCTCACGAAGGGCGACTGACCCGCCATGAGCACCCACCTCACCGACGCCGCCGACTCCGCTACCGGGCACGGGCCCGCTGTCCTCGAAGTGTCCGGCGTGGCCCGCACAGTCCCGGCCAAGAACCACAAGCGGACCATCCTCAAGGACGTCCACCAGCGCTTCGAGGCCGGCCGGATGTACGCGATCGTCGGCCCGTCCGGCTCCGGCAAGACCACCCTCCTCTCCCTCGCCTCGGGGCTCGACTCGCCCACCTCCGGCACGATCCGCTTCAAGGGCCGCGACATCGCCGAGATCGGGCTGGGCCGCTACCGCAACCGGCACGCCGCGACCGTCTTCCAGTCCCTCAACCTCATCACCTACATGACCGCGGTGCAGAACATCACCTCCGCCATGGAGATCACCGGGGTCAAGGCCGGTTCCCGGGCCCGGAAGCAGCGCGCCGTCGAACTCCTCGAACTCCTCGGTGTGGAGAAGACCGAGCACAACCGGCGCACGCTCCAGCTCTCCGGCGGCCAGCAGCAGCGCGTCGCCATCGCCCGGGCCCTGGCCTGCGAGGTGGACATCCTCTTCGCGGACGAGCCCACTGGCGCCCTCGACCACGACACCGCCGAGTCCATCGTCGGCGTCTTCCGCCGCCTCGCCCACGACGAAGGCAAGTGCGTCATCCTCGTCACCCACTCCCGCGAGGTCGCCGCCGCCTGCGACCAGATCCTCCAGCTCAAGCGCGGACGGCTCGTCGCCGCCTGATCCGCAGCACGCGGGAGAGGCCCCGACCCGGTACGGAGGATTCCGGGGGTCGGGGCCTCGTCCATGTGCCCGTCACGGGCGAACGACACGGAGTCAGTCCGTGCGGTGTGGCCGACCGGGGGCGGGGCGACGGACGTCTGGTTGGCGGGGTCCGTGATGTTCCCCATAACCGGAAGGCGTTCTCTCCGCTGGGGATGGCGAGGGTGCGACCGTCGCGCCATCGTATGGGGGCCCTTTCTGTCGGCCAGTCGTGGAGCAGTTCGTCCATGTCGTCGGCGCCCTCGGACAGGTCCAGCCGAATGTGCCGGCGACGCCGGCAGGGCCCTGCCGAGACGACGAGCTCAGCATCAGCTACGGCACGGCCCACTACGGCCTGGTCTCCGAGCACTACTGGCCTGGGCTTGGAGGAAGGTGCGAGCTTCGCCCTGGTCACGAAAGCGGGCGGAGACGCGCACCGGGCCGGTGGTGGAGTGGAGGTGCAGCCTTGCCAGTCCCAGCAGTCGTGTCAGTGGGTTCTGCGTCAGCGCAAGTGAGAGCCAGTTATCGGCAGTTACGGAAAGTAGTCCTTGCGGCATTCCAGTCGTATGCGGCACGCGCAGGGTGGGGGTCTGACCGCTGAGTGCCGGCGCGCCAACGGGCTGCGGGAGGTCGCGCTGGGCATCGAGTCCAACGTCAAGGGCTACTTCATCCTCGGCTACCCCGGCGAGACCCGTGACGACGCGCTCGCCACCCTCGCCCACATCCGACGGCTCTGGGCCCTGTCCGACCGGTCGCCGGGCACGTTCCGCGCCTCCGCTTTCACCTTCCGCCCCTACCCCGGCAGCCCGGTCTTCCACCGCCTCGTCCAGCAGGGCTACGACCCCGAGGCCATGCAGACCTACCAGGACATCGACCTCACCGACCACGGCACCGACGAGGCCATGCGCGGCCGCGACGAGTTCAACTTCGGCACCGGCCAGCAGTTCGGCACCGTCCCCCTCACCCAGCTCCACACCTGGCTCGCCGACCTCACCCGCGAACAGCACCACCGCAACACCACCACGGCCCGCCAGGAGGTGACCGCGTGAACGGCCTGCTGCTGACCGTGGACGGGCCCAGCGGCCTGGGCAAGTCCACCACCGTCACCGCCACCGCCCGCGAACTCCTGCTCTACCAGGAAGCCATCCCCGTCCTGGAACGGCTCGGCTACCGGCTCCACACCGTCGACACCACCCACCTGACCCCCGAACAGACGGCACAGGCCATCCTGGAAGCCGTCCCCGCCAGGACGATCAACACCAAAACCCCGTACGGGAGTTAGACAGAACATGAGCACCAGCAACACCAGCCCCGCCGCGCCGGCCGCCGCTTTGGCCGTCGCGCCGCCGGTGGTCGACGTCCACGTGATCGCACGCACCCCGGACGGCAAGATCCTGCTGTCCCAGCGCGGCGCCCCCTACGGATACGGCCAGTGGCACGCCCCCAGCGGCAAACTCGACCCCGGCGAGAAGCCGGCCGACGGCGCCGCCCGCGAACTGGAGGAGGAAACCGGCCTCGTGGTCGACCCGGACCACCTCCGGCTCGCCCACACCGTCCTGCACCACCAGGGCCCGACCCTCGTCCGCCTCGGGCTGTTCTACCTCGCCACCGAATGGGAGGGCGAACCGGACAACCGCGAACCCGACAAGTGCCTGGACCTGCGCTGGTTCACGGAGGACGGCCTGCCCGAAGACCTGATCCCCTACCCGGCCGCCGGCATCCACGGCGCCCTCACCAACCCCGGCGGCCTGGCCCACCACGGCTGGCCGAACACGTGACGCCGAACGCGTGACACAGGTGGCAGCCCGGGCCGGAAGCCCCGCCCGGGCTGCCACCGCCGACACTCCCTGCCAACTCGTAGGATCTCGTCATCACGCTCCCTGGGGGGACCTTGTCCAGCGCTGACCAGCAGCACGAAGAACCGCCTGCGGCCGACCGCCGCAGCGAATGGCCAGTGGCGGCTATCGGCGTCTCGGGCGGCCTTCGGCTCGGATGGAGGTTCCGGTCGGACGGTGTAGTTCGCATAGC
>NZ_JAFLNG010000045.1 GCF_017427025.1 Streptomyces sp. FH025 | reverse complement strand
GGCTCCTCGTTCAGGGCGCGGGCCCGTACGCGGGGTGGCGCGAAACGTGCGGGGCGTACGGTCGGTACGCACCCGGCACGTGCGGCGCGCGGTGGCGCGCCGACGGGTGGGGCGGGTGTGCTGAGCGTGGTCGCGTGGACCGCTTCTGCTACGACCGTACGTGGACGGCGGGGCGCCCGTCTGCGGCACTTTGAGCCAACGGCGGCGCTTTCCGGGCAGTTCGAGGCGCGCTGACGGGCGCTTAGTGCCGCCCGCGCGCCCCCGGTTTCGGGTCGCGCCGGGGCGAGCGCCGCATGAGACGTGGTCAGGCGGCGGATATGCCAACGGCACGTACCGGTGGCGAGCCCGGCGGTCCGGTCCGCGCGGGCTCACTCGGGCAACGGTCGGTTCGCGCGGTGAGCCGGATCACCCGACCCGCTCCGTCGGAGGCCGCGGCGGCGGGCGATACGCTTCGTGCGCAGTCTTCTGCAAGTCGCTTGTCGCAGGTCACGCCGGTAGCAGAGCCGCACCGGCCGACGGAGGTGGAATCGGATGGCCCAGCAGGTCAAGGCAGTCATCGCGCGTGCCAAGGGCGCGCCCGTGGAGGTGACCACGATCGTGGTGCCGGATCCCGGCCCCGGCGAGGCGGTGGTCCGGATCCAGGCTTGCGGTGTCTGCCACACCGACCTCCACTACCGCGAGGGCGGCATCAACGACGAGTTCCCGTTCCTGCTCGGCCACGAGGCCGCGGGCATCGTCGAGTCGGTCGGCGAGGGCGTCACCGAGGTCGAGCCCGGTGACTTCGTGGTCCTCAACTGGCGCGCGGTGTGCGGCCAGTGCCGCGCCTGCAAGCGCGGACGCCCGCAGTACTGCTTCAACACCCACAACGCCAAGCAGAAGATGACGCTGCTGGACGGCACCGAGCTGTCCCCGGCCCTGGGCATCGGCGCCTTCGCCGAGAAGACCCTGGTCGCCGCCGGGCAGTGCACCAAGGTGGACCCGGCCGCCGAGCCGGCCGTCGCGGGCCTGCTGGGCTGCGGCGTGATGGCGGGCCTCGGCGCCGCGATCAACACCGGCGGCGTGGGCCGGGGCGACTCCGTCGCGGTGATCGGCTGCGGCGGCGTCGGCGGCGCGGCCGTGATGGGCTCCCGGCTGGCGGGCGCGGCGAAGATCATCGCCGTGGACATCGACGACCGCAAGCTGGAGACGGCCCGCAAGCTCGGCGCCACCCACACCGTCAACTCCCGCACCACCGACGCGGTCGAGGCGATCCGCGAGCTCACCGGCGGCAACGGCGCGGACGTCGTCGTGGAGGCCGTCGGCCGCCCGGAGACGTACAAGCAGGCCTTCTACGCCCGGGACCTCGCCGGCACCGTCGTCCTGGTCGGCGTGCCCACCCCGGAGATGACCCTCGAACTGCCGCTGCTGGACGTCTTCGGCCGCGGCGGCGCGCTCAAGTCCTCCTGGTACGGCGACTGCCTGCCCTCCCGGGACTTCCCGATGCTGATCGACCTCTACCTCCAGGGCCGCCTCGACCTCGGCGCCTTCGTCACCGAGACCATCGAACTGGACGCGGTGGAGCAGGCCTTCGAGCGCATGCACCACGGCGACGTGCTCCGCTCGGTGGTGGTCCTGT
This sequence comes from Streptomyces sp. FH025, assembly GCF_017427025.1. GTDB lineage: Bacteria > Actinomycetota > Actinomycetes > Streptomycetales > Streptomycetaceae > Kitasatospora. Next base: position 20,808 of record NZ_JAFLNG010000045.1, on the reverse strand, counting down.
GACGCCCCGCATCGACCGCCTCGTCACCGCCGGAACGTTCGAGCTCGACGGCGGCAGCTGGGAGGTGGAGAACAACGTCTGGATCGTCGGCGACGACGAGGAGGCGGTGGTGATCGACGCCGCGCACGACGCCGAGGCCATCGAGGCCGCGCTCGGCGGGCGCCGGCTGCTGGCGATCGTCTCCACCCACGCGCACAACGACCACATCGACGCCGCCCCGGCCCTGGCCGAGCGCACCGGTGCGCCGATCCTGCTGCACCCGGACGACCTGCCGCTGTGGAAACTCACCCACCCCGAGCGGCTCCCGGACGGCGAACTCGCCGACGGGCAGCGGATCGAGGTGGCCGGCACCGCGCTGACCGTGCTGCACACCCCGGGCCACGCGCCGGGTGCGGTCTGCCTGTACGCGCCGGAGCTGGGCACCGTCTTCACCGGCGACACCCTCTTCCAGGGCGGTCCGGGCGCGACCGGTCGGTCGTTCTCGCACTTCCCGACCATCATCGACTCGATCCGCGAGCGGCTGCTGTCGCTCCCGGCCGAGACGGTGGTGCGCACCGGCCACGGGGACCCGACCACGATCGGCGCCGAGGCCCCGGCCCTGCCGGAGTGGATCGCGCGCGGCCACTGAGGCCGTAGGGGCTGGTACGGCGAGAGCGTCGGTTCGTACGGCCCCGGGGGATTCGACCGTTCCCCGGGGCCGTACGATCGCGATCATGGCCCACGACCCGCGCGACCTCGACGACGCCTTCCTCGCCTTCTGGCGCGAGCGGCACATCGCCACCCTCACCACCACCCGCCCCGACGGCACGCCGCACGTGGTGCCGGTCGGCGTGACCTTCCAGCCGGAGGCGGGCATCGCCCGGGTGATCACCAGCCGCACCAGCCGCAAGGCGCGCAACGTCGAGGCGGCCGGGCCGCAGGGGCTGCGGGTCGCGGTCTGCCAGGTGGACCGGGCCCGCTGGTCCACCCTGGAGGGCGTGGCGGTGCTGCGGGACGCGCCCGAGCAGGTCGCCGACGCGGAGCGGCGCTACGCCGAGCGCTACCGCGAGCCCCGGGTGAACCCGGACCGGGTGGTCATCGAGATCACCGTCGACCGGGTGCTCGGCCGGGCCTGAGGGCCTCTCCCGACCCGGCTACTCGGCGAGCGCGGGGGCGATCCGGCGCAGCACCGACGGCCAGCCCTGCCCCATGCCCTGGTGCGCCTGCCGGCCCATCGGGGTGTCCAGGTCGAAGCCCGCGTGCTCCAGCAGCAGCCGCGTCCCGTGGCCCTCGGGCACCAGCCGCCAGGTGACGGTGGTGTCCAGCGTCCCCTCGGCGAAGCGGTACTTCAGCAGCCGCTCGACCTCCACCTCGACCACCTGGCAGGGCTGCTGCCCGAACGGCCCCATGTCCAGCGTGAACCGGTGCCCCACCACCGCCTTCACATCCCCGGCGGCCCACCACCGCGCGTGCAGCTCCGGATCGGTCAGCGCCTCCCACACCCGCGAGGGCGGGTACGGCAGGAACTCGTCGCAGTGGATCGCGGCCTTCTCGGTCATGAACTCTCCTCGTCCAGGAGCTCGCGCAGCGAGCGCATCCGCGCCCGCCAGTAGTGCTCGAAGGGGTGGAGCCACTCCTCGACCTCGGCGAGCGGGGCGGGCTCCAGGTGGTAGTAGCGGTGTCGCCCCCTCGGCTCCTCGCGCACCAGCCGGGCGTTCCGCAGCACCGCCAGGTGCTCGGACACGGCCGGCCGGCTGAGCTCGAACTCCCCAGCCAGCTCACCCGCCGCCCGCGGCCCCTCCCGCAGGCTCTCCAGGAGCCTGCGCCGCACGGGATTGGCCAGCGCGCTGAAGACATCGACGTCCGCCATGCCCCCACCATGCGTCGGAGATCTCCGACATGTCAACTTTTCCCGACGCGTGGCTCGCTCTCGGACGGACTTTCGCGAGGCTGCGGGTTGCCGTTGAGGGCGAGGAAGGCAGCCGGTCGGGCGCCGTGGAAACAGCTGCGAGAACCCGGGGTCGACGATCTTCTGATCTCCGCAGAACGAGGAATGGCGCTGGCCCTGGTGATGTCGCACGCGTACGGTCCCGCTGCCCGGAGGGTTCCCCGCGATTGGCATGCCGGATTGACACGTGGATCAAACTGCAACTAGCGTTGTTGCAGTTGGATCGGCGAGGCGACCACCACGAAGGGGTCACGGTGAGCATCAGCAGTAGGAGCGCGGTCGCGATTCACGCACTCACCATGCTGGGGCGCTGGGATCGCTCGCTGACCTCCGCAGAGATCGCGGAGAGCCTGGCCAGCAATCCGGTTCTGGTGCGGCGGATCCTCGGCAGCCTGCGGGATGCCGATCTGGTCTGGTCCGCCGAGGGACGCAACGGCGGCTGGTCGCTTGCCCGGCCCGCCCGCGAGATCACGCTCTACGACGCGTACACCGCCGTGGAGGCGGGGCCGATCCTTTCGCGGCACCCGCATCCGCCGAGCGCCGAATGCGAGGTGGGGCGGAACATGCAGAGACTGCTCGAGGTGGAGTTCCAGGACGCGGAGCGGGCCATGAAGGAACGGCTCGGGCGGACGACGATCGCCCACCTCGTCCAGCAAGTGCTGGACAGTGAGCGTGAGGTCGCACAACGCGTCATCAGCTGACCGATGGCGGAGGCATTGTCCTCCGCCCTCTTTTTGCCTTAACTGTAACTATCATGGTGGCGGAAAGTCACCCGAAGGGGCTCGTATGACTTCCACGTCGACAGCGACCGAGCGGACCGGCTCAGGACTGGGCTTACTGGTCGTGCTGATGCCGGCGATCCTCGCCACGGTCACGGCCAGTGACATGGTCAATCTGATGCTTCCGACGATCGGGTCCGAGTTTGGGGCCTCCGAGGCGGAACTCGCCTGGGTCGTCACCGGTTTCCTGCTGATGCTCTCGGTCGGGATTCCCCTGTACGGCCGCATTTCGGACCGCGTGAGCCTGCGTCGTCTCTTCGCCTTCGCGCTCCTCACGTACGCCGTCGGGAGCCTGATCTGCGCGATCTCCCCGAGTCTGGCCGCGCTCGTGGCCGGGCGGATCGTGACGGGCATCGGCGCGGCCGCGATTCCCGTGCTCTCGATCATCGCCGTCACGACGCTGCTGCCGCCGGAGCGGCGCGGTGTCGGGATCGGCGTCGTCTCCGCCGGAGCGGGTGTCGGCACCGCAGCTGGACCGGCGTTGGGCGGCGGCATCGGAGAAGCGCTCGGCTGGCCCGCGCTGTTCTGGATCATGCTCGTGGTCTCGCTGCTGCTGCTCTTCCCGGCCCTGCGCGTACTTCCGGACGAGACTCCGCAGGGCTCGGGCCGGCTCGACCTCGCTGGCGGCATGCTCCTCGGCCTCGGAGCCGGTCTCGTCCTGTTCGGCATGACCCGGGCTCAGGTCTCCGGCTTCACCGACCCCCTGTCCTGGGGCAGCCTCGTGGTGGCGATCGCGGCGCTCGTGCTCTTCGGGGTGCGCACCATCCGTGTCGACCAGCCGTTCGTTCCGCCGTCGCTGTTCACCAATCGCGTCTACCGGACCGGCATCCTCGTCGCGTTCCTGGCCATGGTCGTCAACCTCGGCGGTCTGGTGTTCGTCCCGCTGCTGCTGGTGGAGGTCAACGAACTCACCCCGGGCAAGGGCGCCTTGGTCATGATCCCGGCCGGAGTCGTGACCGCGCTCCTCTCGCCGTGGATCGGACGCCTCGCCGGCCGCGTCAACACGCGGGTCCTGGTGCTCTCCGGGCTCGGCCTCATCGGGCTGTTCTCGCTGTTCCTCTCGTCCTTCACCGGCGGCTCCTCGGTGGTCTTCGCCGGTGTCGGGGTCCTCGGGCTGAGCATCGGCTTCATGCTCGTGATGACCACCATCATCGGGGCCGCAGCGAGCGAACTGCCCCCCGAGCAGGTCGGTGTCGGCCTCGGGATCCTCCAGGGCGCCCAGTTCCTCGGGGCCGGTACCGGCCCCGCCGTGTTCGGTGTGCTGGTGTCCGCGAGGCAGCAGGGCGGCCGTGACGCCATCAACCCCCTCTACTCCGGTCACCACGGCTCGGCCTACTCCGATGTCTTCCTGGCCATGGCCGCGCTCGTCGTCCTCACACTCATCGTCGCGTCACGGATGCGCCCCGCGGTCGGCTCCGGGGCCGAGGCCGGACCGAGGACCGAGGCAGCGCCGGCGCAAGAAGTGAACAACGTTCAGTAGGGGCGCGACTGCCCCGGATCCAGGGCGCACCAGATCCACCAAGTGGTGGTTGACGAGCGTGCGAGCGACAAGGGGACCGGCAGGACCACGAAGCGGACTTCCTCTCAAGAGGACAGGGAATACGAGGCGTTGTACGCGGGGCGCGCTCCTTCGACGGCGCCGCCCCCGGTGAGGTGCTGGTTCCCTGGGACATCGGTGAGCCCCAGCGGGCCGTCAGGTGGTCTCGGAGCGGTCGTTGGCGGAGGCGTCGGCGATGCCGGCGCGGAGGAGTTGGTGGCCGAGGTCGATGAGGGCGCGGGCGGCGGCGTACTCGTCGCCGATCTCGGGGACGGGTGGGTCGTTCGGGTTGCGGTGGGCGGTGGTGCGGGACTGCAGGGTGTTGTCGCCGGTGTCGAGGACGGCGTGGACCTTGGTCGTGTCGCCCTCCTCGAAGAGGTCGAGGCGGAGGGTCCACCGCTTGGTGCGTGTCGGTGTCGGCGTCGGTGCCGGGGTGTGGGTGGTCATGGGTCCGGTCCTCCGTGCGGCCGGGCGGGTGCGGGCCCGCCCGGCAGGTCGGTCGGGTCAGCTGCCGCGGGTGATCTCGATGGTGCGCGCGGGCTTCCTGGTCTCGCCGATGGGTGCGCGGACGGTCAGGACGCCCTGGTCGTAGGCGGCGGTCACGTCCTCCTCGCGGACGCCGGCGGGCAGCCGGACGCTGCGGGTGAACGAGCCGTAGCGGAACTCGGAGCGGTGCTTCTCCTTCTTCTCCTCGGTGCGTTCGGCCCGGACGGTCAGGACGCCGTCGTCGACGCTGATCGTGATGTCCTTGTCGGGGTCGACGCCGGGGAGTTCGGCCTTGAGCTGGTAGACCCCGTCGGTCTCGGACTCCTCGATGCGGATCACGTGCTCGCCCTCCGGAACGCGGAGGTCGAGCGGGAAGTCCTCGAAGAGGTCCGGCAGGGACGGCCACCGGGGGGCGAAGGGGAATCTTCTGAGCAGTTCACTGGCCATGACGGCCTCCAGTGGGACGGGTTGCGGTACTTCCATGGTCGGACGGTCGTGGTGCGACGGCCTCCCTGAGGGCGCTGCGGGAGACCGGGACGAGGAGGTCGACGAGCCGCTCGACGACGTCGCGCAGCAGGTCGTCGACGGTCAGGACGCCGACCGGGCGGCCGTCGTCGAGGACGGGAAGGCGGCGGACACCGGTACGACGGAAGTCGCGGTAGGCGGTGTCGAGGTCGGCATCGGCGTCCACGGTGGCGACCGGAGTGGTCATGAGTTCCGAGACCGGTCGAGCGGGGTCGTGGTCGTGGGCGAGCCCGCGGACGGTCAGGTCGCGGTCGGTGAGGATGCCCAGCAGTCGGTCGTCGTCCGTGACGAGGACGCAGCCGACCGCCTCCAGTTCCATCCGGCGGGCGGCCTCGAAGGCCGTCGTGGTGGGGCCGACGGTGACGGGTGGGGCGGTCATCAGGTCAACGGCCCTCATGATGCGAGCGTTCTTCCGGCGCCGTCGAGCGAGATCTCGACCTCGGGCGGGTGGTCGAGCGTGTTCTTCACCGCGCAGTGGCGGACGACCGCGAGCAGACCGGCCTCCAACTCGGGCGGCAGACCGGGCGCGGTGACCTCGATGGACACCGAGGCGATCCGGGCCGGGCGGTCCTGGGCCATGGTGTAGTCGGCGGTGACGTGCAGGCCGTCGCGGCTGAGACCGTGGCGGTCGAGGTAGCCGCCGGCGTAGTGGGCGGTGCAGGAGGCCAGGGCGGAGGCGCACAGTTCGACCGAGGTCGGCGCGGTGTCCGCGCCGCCCGCGTCGAGGGGCTGGTCGACGGCCAGGGCGTGTGACCGGACACCGATGGCGTACATGTCTCCCGCCACCGCGTCCACCTCGATCCGCCCGGGCCGCACGGCCTGGGGGCGATCGACGGCGGCGGCCTGGCGCAGCAGCATTCCGGCCAGCCGGCGGGCCTCGGCCGGGGTGAGCGGGATCCAGACCTGCTGCGTGTCGTACGGCTCGCGGTTCGTGTCGAGCACGACCCGGCCGGTTTCCGGCAGGACCGCCGGGGTGAAGCGGGACACCGCGATGGTCCGTCCGCACGCGGTGCGCATCAGCTGCTGGGTGGTGGTGCGGGAATCGTCGGTCAGCACGGCCGTGCCTCCGGTGTTCAGGGCCCGCGGTGGTGAACCGGGCCTCTGCCGTCCAGCAGACCGCCGTCGGGCCGGCACCGGCAGGGCCGTTCGGCCCGCAGGTGGGCCCCATCGGCGGGAGGGGGACGGTCGGGGTGGCGCGGTCGCGACACCCGGTGCCACTCGGCCGACCGCTCAGGGCCGTTGGACCCTCGCCCGGCACCGCCGGAACGGCGGATGCTCGAATCACCGGCGCTCCCCGCCGGAAGCAGGGAGTGAACCACCATGACCACCGAAACCGCCCTCACCGCCTCCGACCTGCGGCTGCTCGCGGAGGCAGGGACCCTGGCGCCATCGCTGCACAACAGCCAGCCCTGGCGCTTCCGCCCGACGCCCGACCTGCTCGGCCTGGAGGTCCTCGCCGACCTCGGCCGGACCGTGCCCGCCGCCGATCCGGACGGCAGAGCGCTGCACATCTCGATCGGCGCCGCCCTGTTCAACCTGCGGGTGGCCGCCGCCCACCTCGGCCGCGCGGCCGAGGTCCGGCTGCTCCCGTCCGGCGAGGACGGACAACCGCGGGCCGTGCTCGACCTGTCCGCACCGGCCCGCACGCCGTCGCCCTTCGGCCCCGACCTCTACCCGGTCGTTCCGAAGCGCCACTCCAGCCGTCACGCGTTCACCAACCGGGACGTCCCCGAGGCGCTCGTCGGCGAACTCATCGTGGCCGCCCGGGAGGAGGGCGTCACGCTCACCATGCTGGAGGAGCACGACGTGCGTCGGGTCCTCGCCCTCACCGCGGAGGCCGAGGCCCGGATCGCCGCCGACGTCACCCGCGAGGCCGAGACCCGGCGCTGGCTGCGCGTGGAACCGTCCTACGACGGCATCCCGCTCGCGGCCCTCGGCTCGCACGACCGCGACGCCCGCGTCCCGATGCGCGGCTTCACCGGCCACCCTCCGCACCACGCCACCCCGGCCGAGCGCTTCGAGGCCCTGCCCCAACTCGCCACCCTCGTCACGCACTTCGACCACCAGGCCGACTGGCTGCGCACCGGGCAGGCGATGGAACGGGTCTGGCTGCTCGCCACCGCCCACGGCCTGCGCGCCTCCGTCCTGCACCAGGCCGTCGAGATCCCCGACACCCGCTGGCGCCTGCGCGACACGGCCGAGGGCCCCGGCCACGTCCAGCTCGTGCTGCGCCTCGGCTACGGCCCGCCCGGTACGGCCGCCCCGCGGCGCCCGGTGGAGGACGTCCTCCTCGACCCGGTGGAGGCGGCGGGGTAGCGGGCCGACCGGCATGGCGTCACCCCGCCCCCGCTACTCCGGGACGAGGACCGCTACGCCGGTGACGCGGTCCGCGGCGAGGTCGGCGAGGGCGGTGTCGGCACGGCGCAGCGGGTAGCGGCGCACGCGGACCACCGGGCGGGTCCGGGCGGCCTCCGCCAGGTAGGCCCGCCCGTCGGCCCGGGTGTTGGCGGTGACGCTGCGCAGCGTGCGCTCCTGGAAGAGGTGCCGCTGGTAGTCGAGCGCGGGGATGTCGCTGAGGTGGATGCCGGCCACCGCGAGCGTGCCGCCCCGGTCCAGGGCCGCGAGGGCGACCGGCACCAGCTCGCCGGCCGGGGCGAACAGGATGGCGGCGTCCAGCGGTTCGGGCGGCGGGTCGTACGAGTCGCCGGCGAAGCCCGCGCCGAGCTCCAGCGCCAGCCGCCGGGCCGCCGCGTCCCGGGTGAACACGTGCACCCGGGCGCCCCGGGCGAGGGCGGCCTGGGCGGTCAGGTGCGCGGAGGCACCGAAGCCGTAGATCCCCAGCAGCCCGCCCGGAGGCAGTTCGGCCCGCTCCAGCGCCCGGTGGCCGATGATGCCCGCGCACAGCAGCGGGGCGAGCTCCTCGGCGGGTGGACCCTCGGGCAGCCGGTAGGCGAAACGGGAGTCCGCGGTCACCCGGCCGGCGTAGCCGCCGTGCCGGTCCCAGCCGGTGTAGTGGGAGTCCGGGCAGAGGTTCTCCCGGCCGGCCCGGCAGTAGGCGCAGACTCCGCAGGTCCCGGCCAGCCAGGCCACCCCGGCGCGGTCCCCGACCGCGAACTCCTCGACGGCCGACCCGACCGCCCGCACGTGCCCGACCACCTCGTGCCCCGGCGTGCACCTCGCCACCCTGGGGGAGAGGTCCCCCTCCGCGAGGTGCAGGTCCGTGCGGCACACCCCGCACGCCTCCACCTCCACCAGGATCTCCTGCGGCCCGGGCGCGGGCAGCGGCCGCCGCTCCCACACCAACGGGCCGGTCTCCATCGGTCCCGGCCGGGCCACGACCCAGCCCTCGGTCTGCTCCGCCGTGTCCATCGCCGCCTCGCGTGTCCTCGCCCCCGCCCCCAGGATCGTCCAGGCGCGCTGACCGCGCACACGGGTGAGCGCCCGGGCCGGGGCCGGATGCCGCCCGTCCGGGGCCGACCGGCCCCGTGCGGGATCGCCGGGAGCGTCGGACAGTGGGAGTACGGCGCCGCACGCCGAGGAGTCGCGGGCGGTGAACCGGAGGAGGGCCGATGGAGACGACGACGGCACCGCTCGCGGAACTGGACCGAGAGGGCCTGGCCGCGCTGGTCGAGGACCTGCGGCAGCGCGGATTCACCGTGATCGGGCCCACCGTGCGCGGCGACGCGATCGTGCTGGCCGAACTGGCCTCGGCGCAGGAGCTGCCGTACGGCTGGGGTGTCGAGACCGAGGCCGGCCGCTACCGGCTGCGCCGGCGCGAGGACGGTGCGGCCTTCGCCCACTCCGCCGGGCCGCAGTCCTGGAAGACCTTCCTGCACCCGCCCCGGGCCCGGCTCTGGCAGGCCGACCGGAGCGAGGACGGCACCGTCACCGTCCGTGAGGACGACGAGCCGCCGCCCCGCTACGCCTTCCTCGGCGTGCGCCCGTGCGACCTGCGCGCGATCGCCGTCCAGGACCGGGTGCTGACCGGCGGCGCCCACGTCGACCCCGTGTACGGGCGGAGGCGCTCCGGCGCGTTCCTCGTCGTGGCCGAGTGCACCGAGCCGGGCGGCGTCTGCTTCTGCGCCTCGATGGGCACCGGACCGGGCCTGCCGCCGGGAGCGCCGCCGTACGACCTGGCGCTCACGGAGACGGTGGAACCGGACGGGCCGCACTACGTGGTCCGCGCCGGCAGCCCGGAAGGGGAGGAGGTCCTCGCCGGGCTCCCCACCCGGCCCACCGACGGCGAGCGCGCCCGCGCGGCCGTCGCCGAGGCCGCCGGCCGGATGGGCCGGGAGATGGACGCCACCGACCTGCGCTCGCTGATGGCCGGCACGATGACCGCCGAACGCTGGGACCAGGTCGCGAACCGCTGCCTGACCTGCGGCAACTGCACCATGGTCTGCCCCACCTGCTTCTGCACCACCACCGAGGAGGTCACCGACCTCACCGGTGACCACGCCGAACGGTGGCGCCGCTGGGACTCCTGCTTCGACCTCGACTTCTCGTACCTGCACGGCACCGGCCCGGTGCGGTCCTCCGCCCGCAGCCGCTACCGCCAGTGGCTCACCCACAAGGTCGGTACCTGGCACGACCAGTTCGGCGAGTCCGGCTGCGTCGGCTGCGGCCGCTGCATCGCCTGGTGCCCGGTCGGCATCGACATCACCGAGGAGGTCGCCGCTCTGCGCGCCGAGAGCGCCCCGCCCGAGGGAGCACCGTGATGCACGCGATGACCCCCGTCCCGTACCGGGTGCTGGCCCGCCGCCGGGAGAGCGCCGACACCGTCACCCTCGACCTCGTCGCGGCGGGCGCCCCGCTGCGGACGTTCCGCCCCGGGCAGTACGCGATGCTGTACGCCTTCGGGGTCGGCGAGATCCCGCTCTCCGTCAGCGGAATCGACGGGCCCGTCCTCCGGCACACCGTCCGCGCGGTCGGCAAGGTCAGCGAGGCGCTGTGCCGGGCCGGGCGCGGCGACCTGATCGGCGCGCGCGGACCGTACGGCACGGCCTGGCGCACCCCGCCGAGCCACAGCGACGTGCTGATCGTCTCCGGCGGCATCGGGCTCGCCCCGCTGCGCCCGCTGATCGAGGAAGTCCTGAACGGGGAGGCGGAGTTCGGGACGCTCGCGGTGCTCACCGGCTACCGGGACCCCGGCGAGCAGCTGTTCCTCGAAGACCTGTCGCTCTGGCGCGCCCGGGCGGACGTCCTGGTCACCGTCGACCATCCCGAGCCCGGCTGGAGCGGCGCCACCGGGCTGGTCACCGGACTGCTGGACGCCGCCGCCTTCCGGCCCGACCACTGCGCCGCCTACCTGTGCGGGCCGGAGGCGATGATGCGCGCCACCGCACGGGACCTGCTGCGCCGGGGCGTTGCCGCCGAGCGCGTCCAGGTCTCGCTGGAGCGCAACATGCGCTGCGCCACCGGCTGGTGCGGCCACTGCCAGCTCGGCCCCGTCCTGCTCTGCCGGGACGGCCCGATCCTCGGCTGGGACCGCGCCGAGAGCCTGCTGTCCACCCCGGAGGTGTGAACACCGTGCGCGTCCCCCGACTGGCCGTCTGGAAGTTCTCCTCCTGCGACGGCTGCCAGCTCACCCTCCTCGACTGCGAGGACGAACTCCTCGCGCTCGCCGGGCGGATCGAGATCGGCTACTTCCTGGAGGCGTCCCGCCGCGAGCTGCCGCCGCCCTACGACCTCTCCCTGGTCGAGGGCTCCGTCGCCGCCGGCGCCGACCTGGAGCGCGTCCGGCGGGTCCGCGAGCAGTCCCGGTACCTGGTGACCATCGGCGCCTGCGCCACCGCCGGCGGTGTCCAGGCCCTGCGCAACCTGGTGGGCCTGCCCGACTACCAGGCCGTCGTCTACGCCCGCCCCGAGTACGTTGACAGCCTCGAACGCTCCACCCCGATCTCCGCCCATGTGAAGGTCGACCTGGAGCTGCGCGGCTGCCCGATCGACAAGCGGCAGCTGCTGGAGGTCATCACCGCCTACCTCGCCGACCGCAAGCCCGACATCCCCACCCACAGCGTCTGCTTCGAGTGCAAGCTGCGCGGCACCACCTGCGTCACCGTCGCCCACGGCACCCCGTGCCTCGGCCCGGTCACCCAGGCCGGCTGCGGCGCCATCTGCCCGGCGTACGGGCGCGGCTGCTACGGCTGCTTCGGCCCGATGGAGACGCCGAACACCCGCGCCATGCTGCCGCTGCTGCGCCGCGACGGCGTGACGACGGCGGACGCCGCCCGGCTCTACCGCACCTTCAACGCCGAGGCCCCCGCCTTCGCGGAGGCCGCCCGGCAGACGACGGAGGACGACGGATGACCCACCGCACCCAACGGCTGCTCACCGTCGGCGCGCTGGCCCGTGTCGAGGGCGAGGGCGCGCTGCGCGTCTCGGTCCGCGACGACCGGGTGGAGGCCGTCCGGCTGGACATCTACGAACCCCCGCGCTACTTCGAGGCGCTGCTGCGCGGCCGCCGGTACACCGAGCCGCCCGACCTCACCTCCCGCATCTGCGGGATCTGCCCGGTCGCGTACCAGATGAGCGCCTGCCGTGCGGTGGAGGACGCCTGTGGGGTGGTGGTGGACGGCCAACTCGCCCAGCTGCGGCGGCTGTTGTACTGCGGGGAGTGGATCGAGAGCCACACCCTGCACATCTACCTGCTGCACGCCCCCGACTTCCTGGACCTGCCGGACGCGCTGGCTCTCGCCCGTACCGACGCGGCCCTGCTCCAGCGCGGGCTGCGGCTGAAGAAGGCCGGGAACGGGATCGTCGAGGTCCTCGGCGGGCGGGCGATCCACCCGGTGAACGTCCGGATCGGCGGCTTCCACCGTCTTCCGGCCAGGGACGAACTCGACCACCTGGCGGCGGTGTTGCGCCAGGCGCGGACGGACGCCGAGGAAACCCTCGGCTGGGTGGCCGGGTTCGACTTCCCGCCGCTGGCCGTGCGGCACGAACTGCTCGCGCTCACCGAACCCGACGGTTACGCCATCGACTCCGGCACCCCCACCGGCACCCTCGGCGGGCCCTTCCCGCTGCGGGACTTCGAGGAGCGCGTCCGGGAACACCAGGTGCCGCACTCCACCGCCCTGCACGCCACGCTCGACGGCCGGCCCCACCTCACCGGGCCGCTCGCGCGCTGGAACCTCTCCAGCGAGCGGCTCCCGGCGGAGATCCGGGCCCTGGCCGCCGAGGCCGGGCTCGGTCCGCGCTGCGACAACCCCTTCCGCAGCATCGTGGTCCGGGCAGTGGAGGTGCTGTGGGCCGTCACCGAGGCGCAGCGGATCATCGAAGGGTACGAGCCGCCGCCGGCCCCGGCCGTCCCGGTGGAGCCGCGTGCGGGCACCGGGTACGGTGCCACCGAGGCCCCGCGCGGGCTGCTGTTCCACCGCTACGACATCGATGCCGACGGCCTCGTCCGGCGGGCCGTCATCGTCCCGCCGACCGCCCAGAACCAGACCGCCATCGAGGCCGATCTGCGGGACTTCGTCCAAGCCCGACTCCACCTGGACGACGCCGAGTTGACGCGTCGGTGCGAGCAGGCGATCCGCAACTACGACCCGTGCATCTCCTGCGCGGCGCACTTCCTCACCCTCACCGTGGACCGGAGCTGACGGAGATGGGATCCCACCGGACCGTGGTCATCGGCGTCGGCAACGAGTACCGCCACGACGACGGCGTCGCCGTGGCCGTCCTCGCGGAGCTCGCGGCCCAGGACCTCCCCGCCGACCGCCTCACCCTGTGCGACGGCGAGCCCACCCGGCTGATGGAGCTGTGGGAGGGTGCCGATCTGGCCGTCGTGATCGACGCGGTGCACGGTCACCCCGGCGAGCCGGGCCGGATCCACCGGGTCACCGTCGACGCCGACCACCTGCTCGCGGATCCCCTCGCGGACGAGGCGGCGGCGGCCGGCACCCACGGCCTGGGTCTCGGCCACGCCGTCGCCCTGGCCGCCGCGCTCGCCCGGCTGCCGCGCGAGCTGCTGATCGTCGCCGTCGAGGGCGAGGACTTCTCGATCGGTGAGGGGCTGAGCCCGGCCGTCGCCCGGGCGGTGCCGCAGGTCGTCGCGGAGGTCCGCCGGGCGGTGGACGGGCACGGAGCGTAGCGGGTCCGTCCGTGAACGCGCTGCCCGCTGTCCTCAGCGCTCGCGTGCCGGGCCCGGCGGGCCGTAGCCGCCGCCGCCCGGGGTGCGGATCTCCAGGGCGTCGCCGGCCGCGAGTTCGGCGCTGCCGCAGCCGGGCAGGGTCTCGGTGCGGCCGTCGGCGCGCAGGACGCGGTTGGTGCCGAGGGCGCCGGGGGAGCCGCCCGCCAGGCCGTAGGGCGGGACGCGGCGGTGGCCGGAGAGCAGGCTGACCGTCATCGGTTCGCGGAAGCGCAGCCGGCGCAGCGCGCCGTCGCCGCCCCGCCAGCGGCCTTCGCCGCCGCTGCCGGGGCGGACGGCGAACTCCTCGACCAGGACCGGGAGCCGCCACTCCAGGACCTCGGGGTCGGTGAGTCGGGAGTTGGTCATGTGGGTCTGGACGACGTCGGCGCCGTCGAAGCCCGGACCGGCGCCGGAGCCGGAGGCGATGGTCTCGTAGTACTGGTGGCGGGAGTTCCCGAAGCTGAGGTTGTTCATGGTGCCGGAGCCTTCCGCCTGGACGCCGAGCGCGGCGTAGAGGGCACCGGTGATGGCCTGGGAGGTCTCGACGTTGCCGGCGGCGACGGCGGCGGGGTACTCCGGGGCGAGCATCGAGCCGGGCGGGACGACGATCCGCAGCGGGCGCAGGCAGCCGTCGTTGAGCGGGATGTCGTCGTCGACGAGGGTACGGAAGACGTACAGCACGGCGGCGGTGACGACGGCGGAGGGCGCGTTGAGGTTGCCGTCGAGCTGGGGAGAGGTGCCGGTGAAGTCGATGGTGGCGCTGCGGCTGTGGCGGTCGACGCGCACCGAGACGGCGATCACGGCGCCGGAGTCCGTCTCGTAGCGGTAGGAGCCGTCGCGCAGCCCGTCGACGGCCCGGCGCACCGCCTGCTCGGCGTTGTCCTGGACGTGCCGCATGTAGGCCTGGACGACGTCGAGGCCGAAGTGCCCGATCATCGCGTTGACCTCGTCGACGCCCTTGCGGTTGGCGGCGATCTGGGCGCGCAGGTCGGCGAGGTTGGTGTCCGGGTCGCGGGACGGGTACGGCGCCCCGGTGAGCAGCCGTACGGTCTCGGCCTCGCGCAGCCGCCCGTCCACCACCAGCGGCCAGTTGTCGAGGAGCACGCCCTCCTCGTGGATCTCGCGGCTGTCGGCGGGCATCGAGCCGGGGGTGATGCCGCCGATCTCGGCGTGGTGGCCCCGGGAGGCGACGAAGAACAGGACGTCCTTCCCGGCGGGGTCGAAGACCGGGGTCACCACGGTGATGTCCGGCAGGTGGGTACCGCCGTGGTACGGGTCGTTGACGGCGTAGGTGTCGCCCGGGCGCAGTCGCGGACCGCGTTTGCGGATCACCTCCTTGACGGTGGTGCCCATCGAGCCGAGGTGGACGGGGATGTGCGGGGCGTTGGCGACGAGGTTGCCGTCCGGGTCGAAGAGCGCGCAGGAGAAGTCCAGCCGCTCCTTGATGTTGACCGACTGGGCGGTGGATTCCAGCCGGGCGCCCATCTGTTCGGCAATCGCCATGAAGAGGCTGTTGAAGACCTCCAGCAGGACGGGGTCGGCGATGGTCCCCACGGTCTCCTCGTCGGGTGCCCGTACCTGCTCGACCAGCAGGTGTCCGGTGGGGGTGGCCGTGGCCCTCCAGCCGTCGTCCACGACGGTGGTCGCGTTGGCCTCGGCGATCACCGCGGGGCCGGTCACGGTGTCGCCGGCCCGCATCGACTCGCGCTCCAGCAGGGGGACTTGGCGCCACTGGCCGCCGGAGAACATGGGCACATCGGTGGGTTCGGCGGGCGCGTCGGCGGTGGTGGGGGAGAGGGCGGCGAGCTCGGGCTGCTCGGTGAGGCCGGTGGCCTCGACGGAGAGCGCCTCGATCACGACCGGCCGGTCCATCAGGAAGGAGTAGGCGGCCCGGTGCCGCTCCTCGAACTCGGCCTCCATGGCGGCCGGTTCACCCAGCGGCACGCCGATCGCGGTGTCGGTCCCCCGGTAGCGCAGCCGGGCCCGGTACGTCAGCCGGATCCGGTCCGGCGGGACGCCCTGGTCGAGCAGCTCGGCCTCCGCCGCCCGCGCCAGCTCCTCGGCCAGAGCGCGTGCGGCGCTCATCTCGCCTTCCCCCAGGGGCTGTTCGACGGCGTGTTCGCGTAGGACGGTGGTGTCGGCGAGGCCGATGCCGAGCGCGGACAGGACCCCGGCCATCGGCGGGACCAGGACGGTGCGGATGCCGAGCGCCTCGGCCACCGGGCAGGCGACCTGCCCGCCCGCGCCGCCGAAGGTGGTCAGCGCGTAGCGGGTGACGTCGTGGCCCCGCTGGACGGAGATCCGCTTGATCGCGTTGGCGATGTCGCCCACCGCGATGCGCAGGAAGCCCTCGGCCACCTCCTCCTCCGACCGGTCGCCGATCTCCTCGGCCAGATCGGTGAAGTGACGTCTCGTCACATCCTGGTCGAGCGGCTGGTCGCCGTCCGGTCCGAAGACCTTCGGGAAGTGCCCGGCCTGGATCCGGCCGAGCAGCAGGTTGGCATCGGTGACGGTCGGCGGCCCGCCGCGCCGGTAGCAGGCGGGCCCCGGATCCGCCCCGGCCGAGTCCGGGCCGACCCGCAGGCGTTCGCCGTCGAAGCGCAGCACCGATCCGCCGCCCGCCGCGACGGTGTGGATGGCCAGCATCGGCGCCCGCAGCCGCACCCCGGCGACCTGGGTGGTCACCACCCGCTCGTACTCGCCCGCGAAGTGCGACACGTCGGTGGAGGTGCCGCCCATGTCGAATCCGATCACCCGTTCGTAGTCGGCCAGTTGGGACATCCGCACCATGCCGACGATGCCGCCGGCCGGGCCGGAGAGGATCGCGTCCTTGCCGCGGAAGTGGCCGGCCTCGGCCAGGCCGCCGTTGGACTGCATGAACATCAGCCGGACTCCGGCCAGTTCGTCCGCCACCCGCCGTACGTAGCGGCGCAGACCGGGGCCGAGGTAGGCGTCGACGACGGCGGTGTCCCCGCGCGGCACCAGTTTCATCAGCGGGCTCGCCTCGCTGGACAGCGAGACCTGGTCGAAGCCGAGCCGCTCGGCGAGCCGGCCGATCTCCCGTTCGTGCGCGGGGTGCAGGTAGCTGTGCAGGCAGACCACGGCGAGGGACCGGACGCCGTCGCGCAGGCAGCCGCGCAGGTCCTCGGCGAGCCGGTCGAGGTCGGGAGGGCGCAGCACCTCGCCGTCGGCGGCGATCCGTTCGTCCACCTCGACCACCCGGGCGTACAGCGGCTCGGGCAGCACGATCTCGCGGGCGAAGATCCGCGGCCGGTTCTGGTAGCCGATCCGCAGCGCGTCCGCGAACCCGCGGGTGATGACCAGCGCGGTCGGCTCGCCGGTGCGTTCCAGCAGGGCGTTGGTGGCCACCGTGGTGCCCATCCGGACGGCCTCGATGTCGGCCCCGGGCGGCAGCAGGGCCCGGATCCCCGCCACGGCGGGGTCCCGGTAGCGGGCGGGATCGTGCGACAGGAGCTTGTGGGTCAGCAGACGGCCGTCCGGGGCCAGCGCGACCAGGTCGGTGAAGGTCCCGCCCCGGTCCACCCAGAACTGCCAGCCCCTGGATGTCATCACCGGCTCCCTCCGCCGTGCCGCGTGTCGTCGCCGCGTGCGCGAGTGGCCCCGCGCACGAGTATCCGGCCGGGCGAAGTCGGCGGGCAACCGGGACATACTGATCGAACAGGACGTGCTGAGCCTGCGGGCGGACCCCGCGCTGGGGCCGATGCCGGTGGCCGACCGGGGCATGGTGTGCCACGAGCCCACGGCGCTCCTGCTCCGGGAGGCGACCGCCCTGGCGGGCCTGCCGTAGACCTCAGGCCGGGGGCCGCGAGAACAGCACCGCGTGGCGGGCGATCGACGCCGCGTGCTCGGCGCACTGCTGGTAGCAGCAGGACAGCAGCACCAGATCGGCGGTGTCGACCTGGTCCGCGAACGCCCCCGGGAGCAGCAGCTCGTACAGCAGCCGCTGCCGTTGGGCGACCTCGTGCAGTTCCGTCAGCACGTCCGCCACCTCCTCGGGCGCGCCGGACTCCAGGGAGTCGGCCGCCCGCGCGACGAGGGCCAGGGAGGCGTCCGCGATCCCGCGCAAGGGGGCCAGCAGCCGCTCGCCGAACGGCTCCCGCTCCTGCCGCGCCCAGGCCGCCTCCAGCAGGCGCTCCACCAACTGCCCGAGCGCCTCGACCGCACACCCGGTGTGGACGCCGACGACGACCCCGGCCGGCCCGCCGAGCGTTCCGGCGGCGTCCTCCTCGATCCGCGACCGCAGGTCCGCGAGGGCCTTCTCCGCCTCCGGAACCCCGTCGACATCGGTGGCCGGACCGGTCAGTACGGCCGTCGTCCCGACCAGAGCGGTGTGGGCCAGCCGTACCAGAGCGGCCAGCTCGCCGATCAGGGCGCGGTACGCGCCGTCCGCGACGTCGGACATCCCGTGCACTCCCGTCCTCCGGCCCCCCCGACGGCCCCTCGACCAGTGTCGCCCCGCCGCCGTGGGCGGCTCCAGCCCGGCCCCGGAACCGTGCACCGCGGTGGGGCCGATCGGCCCCGAGGGGCGAAGCCGAACGGGCACCGGTGCCCGCTCCCGTACGGCCCTATGGGCACCGGCACGGGGGAGCGAACCTGGGCGTGGGGGCGGTGCGCGCAGGCGCGGTGGGGCCCGACGGGTTCGAGCGGCGCGCACGCGCGCCGTCGCAACCGCCTACGGCCGGATCACGGAGGCCCAGCCATGACCGAACCTGTCATCGTCGGTGTGGACAGCTCCGGACGGAGCCTGCGCGCCCTGGTGTGGGCCTCCCACGAGGCCGCACTGCGCGGGGCCCCGCTGCGCGTCGTCCACGTGCTGCCCACCTGGGAGCACGACATCCCCTTCCACCCGCCCGGCATGTGGCGCACCGTCCGTGACCGGGGCGCGGACATCGTGGCCGAGGCCGCCGCGATGGCGAAGGAGAACTACCCGGACCTGGACGTGTCGCCCGAGCTGATCATCGGCCGCCCGCCGAAGGTCTTCGTCGACGCGTCCGCGCACGCGAGCGCCATCGTGCTGGGCGCCCGGGGCGAGGGCGGGCTGGGCAACGTCCTGCTCGGCTCGGTCAGCCTCCAGGTCGCCGGGCACGCGGCCGCCCCGGTCGTGGTGGTCGGCTACGTCAACAGCGGCCACGACCGCGTCCTGGTCGGCACGGACGGCTCCGAGACCTCCTCGGCGGCGCTCGCCTACGCCTTCGAGGAGGCGTCCCTGCGCAGGGCCGCGCTGCACGTCCTCCAGACCTGGGGCATGCCGATGCCCACGGAGCCCAGCGCCGAGGAGCCGGATCCCGAGCAGATGGCGGCCCGGTACCGCCGGGAGCTGGACGAGCAGCTCGCCGGGCTGCGCGCCCGGCACCCGGACGTCAAGGTGCAGGAGGAACTGCTCCGCTCCTGGCCGAGCCTGGAACTGATCCGGGCATCGGAGCGGTCCGACCTCGTGGTGGTCGGCTCCCGCGGCAAGGGCGGTTTCCACGGGCTCGCCCTGGGATCCGTCAGCCACGCGCTGTTGCAGTACGCGATGTGCCCGGTGGCGGTGGTCAGCCCGAGGAGCGGGGCGGTGGGCGGGGCCTGAGCCGGCCGCGCCGCGACCGGGCCGGGCCGAGTCCTTCGGGATTCGGCCCGGCCCGGCGGCGGTTCGGCGGTTGAGCGCGGTTGAGCGCGGTTGAGCGGTGTCGGCGGTGACGGTTCAGACCAGGTGCGCGTCAGACCATCAGACCAGGTGCGCGCCCCAGGCACGGGCGCGGTCGAGCTCGCCGGCGCGCAGCGGGCCGTCGGTGCCCTCCACGATGAAGCCCTCGGGTTCGGCGACCACGTCGTAGTGGTGGCCGGAGAGCCGGTGGGCGATGCCCTCGGCCGCTCCGCCGGCATGGGGCGTCGCGACGCGGGTGTCGAACGCGGCGGCGTAGGTGCCGGGTTCGGTGTCCGGCAGGTCGTGGAACCAGGACCGCAGGCCCGGCCCCTCGGCGGTCGTCCGGGCTTCGGCGGCGGCGTCCTCGTGGCCTTCCTTCCTGCCCTCGGCGGCGGCGGCCATCCGGCGGCTCAGTCCGGAGGACATGCCGTGCAGGTGGGTCGGGCCGCCGACCACCAGCAGGTCCGCCGTCCGGGTCATCTCGCTGTCGGCGTCGGCCACCGGGAGGCAGTCGACGGAGGCCTCCGGGTCGGCCTGGTGCACGCCCTCGGCGATCGCCTCGGCGATCTCGCGGGTGTTCCCGTACATGCTTTCGTACACGATCACGGTGTGCATGGTCTCCACCTTTCGTCATTCCCAGGCTCGCTCCGGGGGCACCCCCGGGGCACGGGCCGTTCGGCCCCGTTCGGCCCGCCGGGCGGGCCGGTCGACGGCGGTCGGCGCGGTGTGCCGGCCGGGTGGTTCAGCCCGGCGAGGCGGGCACCGTGATGACCGGGCAGTGCGCGCGGTGCAGCAGGCCGTGGGGGACGGAGCCCAGGCGCATGCCGGTGAAGCCGCCCCCGCCCCGACGGCCGACGACCACGGCGAGGGCGTGCTCGGAGGCGGCGCCCAGTTCCTCGACGGGGTGGCCGTGCACCAGCTCGTGGGTCACCGCCACGTCGGGGTGGAGCTCGCGGCGGCCGGCGGTCGACTCGAAGAGCAGCCGGCGGAGGATCTCCGTGGTGGCGTCGTCGTCGAGGTTGCCGACCGGCGGGCGCTGCCAGACCCACAGGACGCGCAGGGCGGCGCGCCGCTCGGCCGCCAGGTCGAAGGCGAAGTCGACGGCGGCGGCCGAGGACGGGCTGCCGTCCACGCCGAGCACGACGTACGGAGGGTCCTGGGTGACGTGTTCGGGGTCGCGGACGACGACCACCGGGCAGTGGGACTGGGCGCTCACCGGAACGGCGACCGAGTACACGCTCATCGCCTCCTGGAGCCGGTTCAGCCGGCGCGAGCCGAGCACCACCAGCTCGGCGTACGCGGACTCCCGGCACAGCGCCAGGGCCGGGAGCTCCTCGGTGACCTCCGTCGTCAGCGCCAGGCCCGGGTGCCGCTCCCAGGCCGCGCGGGCGGCCCGGTCGAGCGCCTGGTCGGCGCGCTCGCGCAGGGCCTTGTGGTACCGGCCCTGGTCGAAGGGGCGGAACTCGCGGAACAGCGACGGAACGGCGTGCACCAGCCGCAGCGGCAGGCCCCGTCGGTCGGCCTCGTCGGAGGCCCAGGCGGCGGTCATCCGGCCGGTGTCGAGCGCGTCGACGCCGAGGACGACGGAACGGACCCCGTCGTAGGGACTCACGGATGTCATGGCTCCTCCTCCGGTACGGCGGCCGGGCCCCTCTCCCACGTCAGGCAGGCCCGGTACCCCGGCGATCGGTCAGTCGGCGAAGAGGTGCAGGCCGGACGAGTCGGTCACGGCGGCGTCCTCGTGCTCGTGCTCGTCCTCGTCCTCGTGCCGGAAGT
>NZ_JAFLNG010000449.1 GCF_017427025.1 Streptomyces sp. FH025 | reverse complement strand
GCCGGGTACCCGCCCGCGGTGGGCAGTTGGGGCGCCGGGCAGCCGTACCAGCCGCCCTCGCCCGCGCACCGCCTGCTGACCGGGCCGGACTGGCGCCCGGCGCTCCGCGCGGCCATCGCCCCGACCGCGGTCCTGCTGCTGGCGGCGCTGATCGCGGCCATCCCGAGCGACTACAGCTACGACGACACCGCCCCCGTGCCCGGCTTCGGCGACCGCTTCGGCGGGATGCTGTCGATCGCGCTGAACGCGCTGGGCGCGCCGTTCGAGCTCGGCTTCCAGAGCCCGCTGTTCCGGGGCAGCTCGGAGGGCGTGACCAGCACCTTCTGTGTGGTGCCGATGACGGTCACCGTCCTGTGGTTCCTGGCGCTCTGGCTCGGAGTGCGGGCCGGGCTGCGCCGGCGCAAGGCCGACGGCTCCCAGCTCACCCGGGGCCAGGCGGCCGGTGAGGCGCTGCGCACCGCCCTGGTGCTCGGCGCGGTCACCGCTCTGCTCGGGCTGTTCGGCAGCACCACCTGGCACCCGAGCGCGCGCGACGTCGTCTCCGACTACTTCAGCGTCGGCGGCCAGAAGCCGGGGCAGGCGACCGTCACCGCGGACTCCGGCTGGCTGTGGGCGGTCGGCTGGACCGTGCTGCTGGGCGGGCTGCTGGCCTTCGCCGTCTACGGCACCGACGCGATGCGCTGGGCCGCCTGGCGCAGCCGCTCGGTGCGCGGCTGGGCGGTGGCCGCGCTGACGGCGGGCCAGGCCCTCGCGCTGACCCTGGGCCTGGCCTCGGTGACGGCCTTCATCCTGGTCACCATCAAGGCGGACGAGGGCTGGCAGGCCGCCACCTCGCTGGCCTTCCTGCCGAACATCGGCCTGCTGCTGCTCGGCGTGGGCTCGGGAGCGACCCTGCGGGGGCACACCGCCGTGAGCGGGAGCGCGTCGGAGTGGGGGGACCACGGCGACGACGTGGAGTTCTCCTTCTTCGACCTGCACGACCAGACCGCCGACTGGCGCTGGACCGGCCTGCTGGCGCTCGCCGCCGCGGCCGCGCTCGGCTGGACGGCGTACCGGCGGCGGCTGGACGCGGCCGACCGGCTCCGGCTGGCGGCCGTGTACGCCGCGCTGCTCACCGCGCTGTCGGCGGTGGCCGGTGTCTCGGCGACCACCTCGATGTCGTACGTGCTGCCGTCCGGCGGGGGCTGGGGCGGCTCGACCGGCCCGGGTGGTTCGGTCACCTCCCAGGCCGTCTCGGCGAACCTGGTGTTCCCCGGCGTGCTGCTGGCCTGCGCGGTCTGGGCGGCGGTCGGCGCGCTGCTGGTGCCCGCGGCGCTGGCGGCCCTCGGCGGGCGGGGCGGCGGGCCGGACAAGGGCGTTCCGTACCAGGGCGCTCCGTACCAGGGCGCTCCGCACGGCACGGCGCCGTACGGGCCCGTGCCGCACGGGGCGGTGCCGCCGGAGGTGCCGTACCCGGCCGGGGCGGCGTACGGCGTTCCGCCGCAGGCCGGCCCGCCGCAGGACGCGGTGCCGGGGACGTCCGCCACCGGGGTGAGCGAGGTGATCGGCTCGCACGAGGCGCCGCCCACCCCCGCCGCGGGGACGCCGCTGCCCGCCGAGCCGCCGCGGCCAGCCGAGGAGCCGGTCGATCCGGCCGTCTGGCGCGACCACCCCTGAGCCGGGCCCGGGACGCGGGCCGGGGAAGGGCAAAGGGCCCCGCGGGGGAACGGGGCCCTTTGTCGCTCAGCACTCGGCGTCAGGGCTGCGCCGGGTGCTGGAGGTGACGGCGCCGGGGGAGGAGCGCCGTCGTGTCGGTTGGCTTCGGGTGCGTCCGCGGGACGCCGGCGTGGGTGGCCGGCGGAGCGGGGCGCGCACGTTCACGGGAGGGAGGGGCGGCACGTGGGTCTGCGCCGGTCACTCGCTCACGGAGCGTGAAGAGCGAATCGCGGTCGCCCGGCTGCGCGGCGACTGCGGAAACATCGGTCTGGGCCCCCACGTCGGGCCTGTCGGCCGCCGGGAGAACCGTTCACACCGAGCATCGTGCTGGACGGAGGGCATGCTCTGCAACCGGTTCGGCACAGTTCGGCGCAGTCCATTTCCGGTCGATGTTGCGCCGGATGATCACGGTGTGTAGTGGTGTGAATGGTTGCGGCGCACGGAGACGCGCGTAGCGGCACGGATGGATGGGGGACGTGCGCCGGGAGCGTGTCCCGGAGCGAAGCCGGGGTGCGGCGACCGGCCCCGGGCGTCCCCGGGAGCCGGCCGCCCCACCTCTCGGCCCAGTCGCGGCCGGGGTCGCTGTCCCCTGCTGGCCGGCCGCGACACCCGCGCACGGTCCCACGGCACCGCGCTCCCCGGCGGGCCGGGGCGGCGGCGCCACATGCGCCGGTGGACTGGGATGGAGCTCCACGCGTGGTCCTGCAGCCCGTACGGCGGTGCCCCCGGCCGGGGGCGGAGTCGGCGCGTCTGGCGGACGCGGCGCGGGTCGTACGGTCGTCTGGAGCAACGAAGCCCGGCCCCGTCCGGTCACGGTCCCGCGGACGGGCAGACGAGTGAAACCGGACAGCCCGGTAGAATCGGTGTCCAGACACCCCACACCCGTCCGCTGCCGCAGCCCCCGCCGGGGAAGCGGTTCCGCGCGACACCTCGATACCGCTGCCGGAAGGCCGTCTGTGTCCTCTGCAATTCCCGTCCAGTCCGCACCGGACAACGACCCCGTCCTGGTGGTCGACTTCGGTGCCCAGTACGCCCAGCTCATCGCCCGTCGGGTGCGTGAGGCGCGGGTCTACAGCGAGATCGTGCCGAGCAGCATGCCGGTCGCCGAGATGCTCGCCAAGAACCCCAAGGCGATCATCCTCTCCGGTGGCCCGTCGTCGGTCTACGAAGAGGGCGCGCCGCGGCTCGACCGCGCGATCTTCGAGGCCGGTGTCCCGGTCTTCGGCATGTGCTACGGCTTCCAGCTGATGGCCACGGTCCTCGGCGGCACGGTCGACAACAACGGTGCCCGCGAGTACGGCCGCACCCCGCTGACCGTCTCCCGTACCGGCTCCACCCTGTTCGAGGGCATCCCGGCGCAGCACTCGGTGTGGATGTCGCACGGCGACGCCTGCTCCGCCGCCCCGGAGGGCTTCACCGTCACCGCCTCCACCGACCTGGTCCCGGTCGCGGCCTTCGAGAACGACGAGGCCCGCCTCTACGGCGTCCAGTACCACCCCGAGGTGCTGCACTCCGACCACGGCCAGCAGATCCTGGAGCACTTCCTCTACCGCGGCGCCGGCATCGCCCCGACCTGGACCACCGGCAGCGTGGTCGAGGAACAGATCGCCCTGATCCGCGAGCAGGTCGGCGACAAGCGCGCGATCTGCGGCCTGTCCGGCGGCGTGGACTCCGCGGTCGCCGCCGCCCTGGTCAACCGCGCCATCGGCGACCAGCTGACCTGCGTGTACGTCGACCACGGTCTGATGCGCAAGGGTGAGACCGAGCAGGTCGAGAAGGACTTCGTCGCCGCCACCGGCGTGCAGCTGAAGGTGGTCGACGCCTCCGAGCGCTTCCTGAACGCGCTGAAGGGGGTCACCGACCCCGAGGAGAAGCGCAAGATCATCGGCCGGGAGTTCATCCGGGTCTTCGAGCAGGCCCAGGCCGAGATCATCGCCGAGGCCGGCGAGCACGGCCAGTCGGTCGACTTCCTGGTCCAGGGCACCCTGTACCCGGACGTGGTGGAGTCCGGCGGCGGCACCGGCACCGCCAACATCAAGTCCCACCACAACGTCGGCGGCCTGCCCGAGGACCTCCAGTTCCAGCTGGTCGAGCCGCTGCGCAAGCTGTTCAAGGACGAGGTCCGGATGGTCGGCCAGGAGCTGGGCCTGCCGGAGGAGATCGTCCAGCGCCAGCCGTTCCCGGGCCCGGGCCTGGGCATCCGGATCGTCGGCGAGGTCACCAAGGAGCGTCTGGACCTGCTCCGCGACGCCGACGCGATCGCCCGCGAGGAGCTGACCGCGGCCGGTCTGGACCGCGAGATCTGGCAGTGCCCGGTCGTGCTGCTCGCCGACGTGCGCAGTGTGGGCGTGCAGGGCGACGGCCGCACCTACGGTCACCCGATCGTGCTGCGCCCGGTCTCGTCCGAGGACGCCATGACCGCCGACTGGTCGCGCCTGCCGTACGACGTGCTGGCGAAGATCTCCACCCGGATCACCAACGAGGTCCGCGACGTGAACCGCGTCGTCGTCGACGTCACCAGCAAGCCGCCGGGCACCATCGAGTGGGAGTGAGCACTCCCTCCGGTCGCTGAACCGACCGGAGCCTGAACGGCCGCGCCGTCGTTCCCTTCAGGGGGAGCGGCGGCGCGGCCGTTCGCTCGCCCGGTGGGCGGACCCCGGGCGGTGTCCGACAATTGGCGTCGCACGCCCGGTGGGAATCGTCAGGCGGGCCCTGGAAGGGACGTCCCACCGAAAGCGCGCAGGAGCGGGCAGAATGCGGACCGGACCTGTCAGGGAGTGGCAGGCTGCGAGGGAAGGTGTGAGGGATGTCGGAGGCCAGCAACTCCGCGACGGTCGACGGGGGAGCGCCCGGCCTGGCCGACCAGGCGGCGCGGCTGAGGGCGCTCGGGTCCCGGTACGCGCTGCTTCCGCTACGGCTGTTCCTCGGCGTCACCTTCGTCTACGCCGCCCTGGACAAGCTCTCCGACGCGCACTACCTGGCCGGCGCGGGCGACCCGGCCTCGTTCGTCTCGCAGACCCGGGCCGCCAGGGCCGGCAGCCCGATCTCCTTCCTGCTCGGTACGGCCCTCGACCACCCGACGCTGTTCGCGCTCGCCATCGCCTTCGGTGAGCTGGCGGTCGGCCTCGGCACCCTGCTCGGTCTGTGGGGCCGGGTCGCGGCGCTCGGCGGAGTGCTGCTCAACCTGAGCCTCTGGCTGACCATCAGCTGGAACGTCTCGCCGTACTACCTCGGCAACGACCTCGGCTACCTGTTGGCCTGGACCCCGCTGCTGCTGGCCGGCACGCCGTACCTGTCGGTGGACGGCTACCTGGCCCGCCGGGCCGACCGGGACCGGGTGCGCGGGCTGAGCGAGGAGCACGTCAAGCGCCGGGCGCTGGTGGACGGTGGGATCGCGGCGGTCGCGATCGGCGGCGCCGGGCTGCTGAGCGGCTCGCTGACCCGCACCTTCGGGCGGGCCAAGAGGCCCGCCGCCAAGCAGTCCGCTGCCCCGGCCTCCACCGCCCCGGCGCCGGCCGCCCCCTCGGTGCCCGTGGCGAGCGTGCCGGTCGGCGGCTCGGCCCAGGTCAAGGACCCGGCCACCGGGGACGCCGTCTACATCGTGCAGCCCAAGGCGGGGCAGTACTGCGCCCTCTCCTCGGTCTGCACCCACTCCGGCTGCGCGGTGGACGCGCCGAAGAACGGCCAGCTGTACTGCCCCTGCCACGGCTCCCGGTTCGACGCCGCGACCGGCGCGGTGGTCAACGGGCCGGCGGTCAAGCCGCTGCCGAAGTACACCGTCAGCAAGGACGGGGACAAGCTGACCCTGGGCCCGCCGCAGAGCTGAGCCCCCGGCTACTCCTCGCGGTCGGTGCGGCCGCGCCGGGCGACCGCCGCGACCGCGCCGACCAGGCCGCCGACGCCGAGCACGATGAAGGTGACCGGGATGATGATCCGCCCGTTCACCGAGCGGTCGTTGAGCGCCGCCACCAGGTAGAGCACGGCGATCACGGTGAACAGCCCGCCCGCGATCAGCGAGAACGGGTCGAGCCGGTGCTTCCTCACTGCTGGACCACCTTGATGCTGCCGAGCCCGATCCCGAGTTGGAGGTCGAGCGTGCCCTTGGATGCCTGCCCCCCGACGGGGTTCAACTGGTAGGTGTGCCGCCCGCTGCCGCCGTTGGGCTCACCGGGGACGGAGATGTCGCCGAGCCCGACCCTGGACACCAGGTTGACCGTGACGTCCGGCGGCAGGGTGACGGTGATCTGACCGGCGCCCAGGTCGATCTTGGTGGCCAGGGTGGCCCCGGCCGGGTCCAGCCCGGAGAGGTCCAGCCGGACGTCCCCGGCGCCGAGGTTGTAGCGGTCCTTCAGGTCGGCGGCCGCGGTGACCGTCCAGTCGCGCTGGCCGATGGCGTCCTGGACCGAGTTGGGCGTGCGGCCGACGAAGGCCAGCGCCAGGGTGAGGAGCAGGCCCAGCACCACGAGCTTGCGGGCCCTGCCGAACTTCGCGGCGACCAGCAGGGTCAGGCCGATCACCAGCAGGCCGGTGGCCATCACGACGGTGCTCAGCCTGGCGGGGCCGGTGTGGCCGACCGAGGCGGACCAGACCGCGGTGGCCGCACCGATCGCCAGCAGGAAGCCGAAGAAGCCGAGCGCCGACCGCTCCCGGGGGTGCCGCACCGCGGCCGGCTCGTGCCGCCGCTCCGGGCGCCCCTTGCGCAAGGGGTCGCCCTCCGG
>NZ_JAFLNG010000448.1 GCF_017427025.1 Streptomyces sp. FH025 | reverse complement strand
ACCGGTACTCCCCGTCGTTGCCCAGCTCCGCCCCCGGTTCGGTTCCGGGCAAACGCCCGAACGGGGTTGCGGGCAAGCGCCCGAGCGGGGTGCTGCTGGCCGGCCGGTACGCGGTGACCGCCGCCATACGGCACGGCGCGAAGGGGGGCGTGTTCCTCGGGCGGGAGGCGGCCAGCGGCGCGGAGGTCGTGGTCAAGCAGGCGCGCGCCCACATCGAGGTCGACCGCGCCGGGACGGACGCCCGCGACGCACTGCGGCACGAGGCCGAGCTGCTGGCCCGGCTGGACGGGCAGGGGCTGGCGCCGCGCGCCGTCGAGCTGATCGAGCAGGAGGACTCCGTCTTCCTGGTGCAGGAACGAATCACCGGACAGCCGCTGGGCGCCTGGGTCGCGGCCCGGCTGCGGCGCGACGGCAGCCCGGACGTGGACTGGGCCGAGGCCGAGCCGGTGGTGCACGGGCTGCTCGACCTGGTCGAGCGGGTGCACGGCCAGGGGCTGGTGCTGCGCGACCTCTCCCCCGGCAATGTGATGGTCCGCCCGGACGGCGGCCTGCGGCTGGTCGACCTCGAACTCGCCGCCGAGAGCGGCCACCGGGCCGGATCGGCCGGCACGCCCGGCTACCGGGCCCCGGAACAGGGGCGGCTCGCCCTCGCGGGCTCCAGCGTGGCCGACCCGGCGGCCGACCTGTACGCGCTCGGCGGGCTGCTCTTCCTGCTCGCGACCGGGCACGACCCGCTGCTGCCGGAGGACCTGCCGCAGGCCCGCCCGGTCGCCGAGCGCCTCGGCCGCTGGCTCGCCCTCGCGGCCCGGACGGGTGCGACGGCGCGGCGGCTGGCCCCGGCGATCCTGGGGCTGCGGGCGGAGGACCCGGCGCTGCGGTGGGGCGTGGCGCGGGTACGGGCGGAGCTGGGCGGCGCACGGGAGCCCGATCGCGCCGTCGTCACCCCCCTGTGGCACGCCGCCGGCCGCATCGACGACCTGGCCGGCCCTCCGCTGGACCGGCTGCTGCACGACGGCCTGCGACACCTCGCCGCCACCGCGACACCCGAGCGGCCCGACCGGCTGTGGCCCGTCGTGCCCGCCGGGGAGCGGACCGACCCGTGCAACGTGCAGCACGGCGCCGCCGGTGTGCTCGCCGTGCTGGCGCGGGCGGTCGCGGCCGACGGCCTGCCCGAGGACGTACGGGTGCGGGCCGCGCACACCGCGCGCACCGCCGCCGACTGGATCGAGCGGCGCGTCGCCGCCGAGCCGGTGGTGCTGCCCGGGCTGCACTTCGGTCGGTCGGGAACGGCCTGGGCGCTGCTCGACGCCGCCCGGGTGCTGGGCGACGCCGAGGCGGCCGAGCGGGCCGCCGCGCTCGCCCGCCGGATCGCGGTCGAATGGCCCAACCCCGACGTGTGCCACGGCGCGGCCGGCGCCGGATTCACCCAACTCCGCTTCGCCGCCGATGACTTCACCTCAGCGAACCTCGACGGCGGATTCCTCGGCCGTGCGGCCCACGGCGCCCGCGCCCTGCTCGCCGCCGCACGGCGGGAGCCGTACGGGGCGACCTGGCCGGTGCCCGCGGACTTCGACTCGGCGCTCGCCGGAATCACCCACCTCGGCTTCGCGCACGGCGTGGCCGGCGTCGGCGCCTTCCTGCTGGCCGCCGCCCAGGCGACCGGCGACCGGGCCCTGCTGGACGGCGCCGCCGACGCCGCGCTGACGCTCGGCGCGACCGTGCGGTGGAACGGCACCGACCGGCGGAGCGCCTGGTGGCCGCAGAGCGCGGGCGATCCCGAGCACATCCGGCTCGCGCACTGGTGCAACGGCTCCTCCGGCGCGGGCGCCTTCCTGCTGCGGCTCTGGCGGGCCACCGGCGACGCCACCGCCCTCGACCTCGCCCGCGCCGCCGGGCGGGCGGTGCTGGCCGGGCGCTGGCACGCCGGGGTGAGCGCCTGCCACGGCCTGGCCGGCGACGGCGAGTACCTGCTGGACCTCGCCGAGGCCCTCAACGAGCCAGAATTCCGCACCGGAGCCGAGGAGTTGGGGAATCTGATCGCCACCCGGGCGGCCCTGCGCGACGGGCTGCTGGTGCTCCCCGACGAGACCGGTACGGGCTGCGCCGCCGCCTACGGCACCGGCACCGCGGGCCCGCTGGCGTTCCTGCTGCGCCTGCGCCACGGCGGCCCCCGGCTCTGGCTCGACCCGGTGCCGCCCGGCACCGGCCGACTCCCCCACCACACGGCCGGGGTGAGCGAAAGGTGAACGTGGCCACCCGCACCACCACCCGGGCACTGCGCCGGCTGAGCTTCACCTTCGCCGCCGACGGCGGCCACGCGGCCTGCCTCGCCGCGGCCGCCGACAGCGGCTGGTACGTGGAGAGTTGGCGACTCCCGACGGACGGCACCCCCGCCACGCCGATCCCGCTGCCGCTCTCCGGCAACCGCTCGGAGAGCCTGCGCTCCCAGCTGGTCTCGCTGGCCGACGGCTCGGTGCTGGTCTGCCGGCACGACGGCGACCGGCACGACCTCGCCCACCTCTCGTACGACGGAAACGCCGCCGTGGAACAGCAGTTGGCCTCGCTGCGACTGCCCGGGCTGCGGCTGCTGCCGCTCCCGGTGCCGCCCGGCGCGGGGCCGCGCACCCCGGTGGCGCTCGCGCTCGGCACCGACACCCGCCCGGCGACCACCGCGTGGCTGATCCGGACGGACGGCAGCGAGCCCGAGCGGATCGCCGAGATCCCCGGCCTGCACGGCGGCGGGACCTGGCTGGACCGCGCGGGCGCGCTGCTGGCGCTGGACCGGGTGAACGCGGGCCTGGTCCGGAGCGTGGCGCTGGACCTGCGCAGCGGCACCACCACTCCGCTGCTGGAGATCGGCGAGCACAGCAACGACCGGCTGGTGCTGTTCGACCCGGACACCCGCTTCGCGATGGTGCGCAGCGATGCGCCGGGCACCGACCGGCTCGGCTGGGGCTTCCTCGGCGGCGGCGAGCCGCTGCGCTTCCCGGAGTGCCTGCACGTCTCGGGCATGTTCCTGCGGCCGGTCGCGCTGCGACGGGCGGCGGACGGGCCCCGGGTGGCGATGCAGATCGACCACGGCGCCGGGTCGGCGCTCGCCCTGTGGCGGCCCGCCGTCGGGCGGCTGGACCGGCTGCCGGTGCCGCCCGGTCGGCTCGGCGCGGTCGGGCACTGGGGCGAGGCGGGGCTGCGGATCCCCTATTCCTCGCCCGACCACCCGACGGCGCTGGCCACCCTGGACGTGGACGCGCTGCTGGCGCACGGACCGCTCCCGGCCACCACCGTCCCGATCCCGCTGCCGCTCCAACTCGCCCCGCTGGGCTCGGGGTTGCCCGGTCCGTGGCGGGACACCGTGCCGCCCTGGCAGGCCGGCCGGCCGGTCACCCCCCGCACCGAGCCGGACGGCTGGCGGCTGGACGGCAGCACCAGGCCCGGCGACGGCGGCCGCTGGCAGCCCGCGCAGAGCCTCGAACTCGCCGGTCCGGCGGGCCCGTTGGAGGCCCTGGTGTACGGCGGGGACGCCTGGCTCAGCAGCCCGCACCTGGTGCTCGCCCTGCACGGCGGCCCGGCGGACGCCTGGCGGCTGGAGTTCGACCCGGCCCTGCAACGGATGGCCGCCGAGGGCCTGGCGGTGGTCGCACCCAACCAGCGCGGCTCCACCGGCTACGGGGTGGCGCACGCGCTGGCCATCCGGGGCGCCTGGGGCGGGCCCGACCTGGACGACGTGCTGTACCTGCTGGAGGCCATCGCGGGCCAGCGCGCGGCGCTCGGCCTGGAGCCGCCCGCGCTGTTCGGGGTCAGCTACGGCGCGTTCCTGGCGCTGCTGGCGGCCGCGCACGCGCCCGCCGAGCAGGTCGCCCGCTGCGCGGTGGTCGCGCCGTTCCTGTCCGGTGCCCGGCTGCTGGCCGAAGCCGCGCCCCCCGTACGGGCGTTGACGACCCGGCTGGGCGGCGGCGAGCCGATCGCGGACGCCCGCGGCCCGCGCGACGTGCTGCAACTGGCCCACCGGCTGAGCGCGCCGCTGCTGATCGTGCACGGCAGCCGGGACGAGGCCGTGCCGGTCGGCCAATCCCGGTCACTGCGGCACGAGTTGCTGCGGATCGGCCGGGTCGAGGGCGCGGACTTCCGGTACGTCGAGGCGGCCGGCTCCGGGCACGAGGTGCTCGCCGAGGAGGGCGCGGCCGTCCTGCACGAACTGCTGGCCGGGTTCCTGCGGACCGGCCGGCCGGGCTGAGGCGCGGCCCTCACAGGCTCCCGGCTCTCACAGACTCCCGGGCCCACGACGGCCCGGGGCATCACCCCCCGGCGCGGCGGATGGAGGCCGCCCGGGGGAGCAACACCCGGCGCCCGCAGGCAGATCGCGGCGGGCGTGACCTCGAGCAACCTCAAGGGGAGGAACCGATCATGGAGAACATGGTGGACTTCGAGACCGATCTCGCGGCGCTGCAGAACCTGCCGGAGACCGAGTCCGTGGAGCTGACCGGCCACGGCAGCGGCTGCCAGTACACCTGTCTCATCCTGACCTGCCTGATCTTCACCATCAGCTGAGGCATCGGCTCGGCCGTCTGCTCGGCCGTCCGATCAGCCGCTTGATCGGCCGTCGACCCGGTCGGCAGCCGATCAGGCCGTAGCCCGTGGGTGCCGTCCCCGTCTGTCCGGACAGGCGGGGGCGGCACCCGTCTTCTTTCCCCTTCCTTCCCCTTCCTTCCTCAGATCGCCCGGGAGACCAGACGTGCCCCGCCGACCCACCGGCTGGACCCTCGCGCTCGGCATCGCCCTGCCGGTCGACGCCGCCGCCACCCTCGCGCTGCCCGCCGTACTGGCCGGAGCCGTCGACGCCGTCCTCGGCCACCGGTCCGGGCCCGGCGCGGTCCTGCCGCTCGCCCTCGTCCTGAGCGCGGCGGCCGCCGCCGGCGCCGTCGCCGCGGCCGCCGGGCCGGCCTGCTCCGCCGAGGCCACCGCCGACCTGCGCGGACGCCTCGTCCGCCACCTGCTCGCCCTCGGCCCGGGCGGCCGACTGCACGGCGGACCGCCGCCCGGTGACCTCGCCGCCCGGCTGCTGGGCTCGGCGGGCGACGCGGGCGGCCGGCGGCCCGCCGTACTCGGCGCCGCCACCGCGCTGCTCACCTCCGTGGGCGCGATCCTCGGGCTCGCGCTGCTGTCGCCGTGGCTGGCGCTCGCCTTCTTCGCCGGCGTGGTGCCCGGCGTGCTGCTGATCCGGCTCTTCCTGCGCCACACCGGGCCGGTGTTCGCCCGCTACCAGGAGGTCCAGGGCGAGCTCGCCGCCCGGCTCACCGGCGCCCTCGCCGGACTGCTCAGCATCCACGCGGCGCGCGCCGGGCAGCGCGAGGCCGCCCGGGTGCTGGCGCCGCTGCCGGAGCTCTCCGCGGCCGGGCACGCGCTCTGGGCGGCGCAGCGGCGCACCGCCTGGCAGGCGACCCTGCTGATCGCGCTGGTCGAGGTCGCGGTGCTGACCACCGCCGGGGCGCTGCTCGCGGACGGCGCCCTCGCCCCCGGCGCGCTCGCCGCGGCGGCGGGCTGGGCGGCGCTCGGCGCCGGGCTGTTCGAGCAGGTCGAGTCGCTGGTCGGGGTCGCGCACGCGCGTGCCGGGCGGGCCCGGGTGGACGAACTGCTGGCGCTCGCACCCGCGCCCTCCGGTACGGCGGTGCTGCCGGCGGGCGGGCGCGGGGAGGTCGAGTTGCGGGGCGTGGTGGTGCGCGACGGCGAGCGGGTGCTGCTCGGCCCGCTGGACCTCACCGTTCCCGGCGGCCGTACGGTCGCGCTGGTCGGGCGGTCCGGCTCCGGCAAGTCGCTGCTGGCCGCGCTGCCCGGGCGACTGCGCGATCCCGACGAGGGCACCGTGCTGATCGACGGCGTCCCGGTGAGCGCGCTCGCCCCGTCCGAGCTGCGGCACGCGGTCGGCCACGCCTTCGCCCGGCCCGCGCTGGTCGGCCGCACGGTCCGCGAGGCGCTGGCCGGCGCGGGCCCGGCGGAGGCGGCGTCCGCCCGGGCGGACGGCTTCCTCCAGCGGCTGCCCCGGGGGTGGGACACCCCGCTGGACGAGCTCCGCCTCTCCGGCGGCGAGCTGCAACGCCTGGGCCTGGCCCGGCTGTTGGCCCGTCCCACCCGCGTCGTCGTCCTCGACGACGCCACCTCGGGCCTGGACCTCGCCACCGAGTACCAGGTCACCGAGGCCCTCGACCGCGCCACCCACGGCCGTACCCGCCTGGTGGTCGCCCACCGCGCCGCCGTCGCCGCCCGCGCCGACCTCGTCGCCTGGCTCGACGCCGGCCGCCTGCGCGCCGTGGCGCCGCACACCGTCCTGCTGGCCCACCCCGACTACCGGGCCGCGCTCTCCGACACCACGCTCCGGGCCACCACGGCCTGACACCGACACAGAAAGTCGACGCAGCCGACTTCCCATGCGATCCACGCCCATCA
>NZ_JAFLNG010000447.1 GCF_017427025.1 Streptomyces sp. FH025 | reverse complement strand
CCAGGTGCCAGGGCTCGTACGACTCGGTGCCGACCAGCAGCAACTCGCCCGCCCCGCGCCGTTCCACCGAACGCCGCAGCGAGCCGGCGAAGCCGCCGACCGCCTCCAGCCAGCCGGTGCCCGCGAGCCGTTCCCGGAGTGCCGAAACTCTCATCGCGTCCATGTCGGCCAGAGTGTCGTGTCCGGCCGGGGATTTGGCAGGATCGGCCCATGACTTCCCTCGAATCAGCGACAAACCCGGCCCACGAAGTTCCGGACGTCTCACAGCTGGTGGTCGGTGTCCTCGGCGGCACCGGCGACCAGGGGCGGGGCCTGGCCCTGCGGCTGGCCAAGGCCGGCCAGCAGGTGATCATCGGCTCCCGCGACGCCGCCCGGGCCGAGGCGTCCGCCGCCGAGATCGGCGTCGGTGTGCGCGGCGCGGACAACGCGACCGTCGCCCGGGAGAGCGACGTGGTGATCGTCGCGGTCCCGTGGGACGGGCACGCCGCCATCCTGACCGCGCTGCGCGAGGAACTGACCGGAAAGATCGTCGTCGACTGCGTCAACCCGCTCGGCTTCGACAAGCAGGGCGCGTACGCGCTGAAGCCGGAGGAGGGCAGCGCCGCGGAGCAGGCCGCCGCGCTACTGCCGGACTCCCGGGTCACCGCCGCGTTCCACCACCTCTCGGCGGTGCTGCTGCAGGACGAGTCGGTGGAGCGGATCGACACCGACGTCATGGTGCTCGGCGACGACCGGGACGCCACCGACATCGTGCGGGCGCTGGCGGGCCTGATCCCCGGCATGCGGGGCATCTACTCGGGTCGGCTGCGCAACGCCCACCAGGTGGAGGCGCTGGTGGCCAACCTGAT
Source organism: Streptomyces sp. FH025 (assembly GCF_017427025.1). Taxonomy (GTDB): domain Bacteria; phylum Actinomycetota; class Actinomycetes; order Streptomycetales; family Streptomycetaceae; genus Kitasatospora. The sequence continues at coordinate 5,598 of NZ_JAFLNG010000447.1, read as the reverse complement.
CTCGGTCAACCGCCGCTACAAGGCCCACGCGGGCCTGCGGATCACCGACGTGTGAGGACCCGCCGCCGTGTCGACCTCACCCCTGGGCCCGTCCCGGAGGTGAGGTCGGCGACAATGGGAGGCGGCCGTGACCCGGCCGTCCGTACCCGGTCCTAGGAGCCCACCGCCATGCCTCGCACGTCCCTCTTCGCCCTGATCGTCGTCGTTCTCGCGCTGGTGGCCGCCGTGGTCTCGGTGATCGAGGGCTTCTGGCTGGGCCTGATCTGGCTGCCGCTGGCCGGTGTGGCGAGCAACGTGCTGTGGATGAACCGCCGCAAGGCGAAGCTCGCCGAGGCGATGGCCGTCGAGCAGGCCTGAGGCCGTCAGCCCTCGCTCTTCCAGAACATGAACAGCTCGTGGCCGAGCAGGGCGTCGACCCGGTCGACGCCGAGCAACTCCATGACGCCGTACACGGCCTGGAAGAACCAGTGGTTCACCTCGGGCTGCCAGAGCAGCGCGAACACCGCGAGCATCCCGTACGCAGCGAAGGGCTCGACGGCCCGCCGGGTCTTGTACGAGAGCCAGGGCTCGATGATCCCGTAGCCGTCCAGGCCCGGAATCGGCAGCAGGTTCAGCAGGGTCGCGCTCAGCTGCAACGTGCCGAGGAAGCCCAGCGCCGCCGCGAGCGGCGAGACCTGGAACTCGTACCCGTTCCAGACGATGTTCGACTGGGGGGCGTCCAGCCAGCCGGCGCCGACCGGGACCAGGAGCAGCACCGCGCAGACCAGGTTGACCAGCGGCCCGGCCGCCGAGACCAGGCTGTGCTTGAGCCGCCCCTGGATCCGGCTGCGCTCGATCCAGACCGCGCCGCCGGGCAGGCCGATGCCGCCGAGCAGCATGAACACGATCGGCAGGACGAAGCTGAGCAGCGCGTTGGCGTACTTGAGCGGGTTGAGCGTGAGGTAGCCCTTGGCGCCGACGGTGATGTCCCCGCCGTGCAGCGCGGTGCGCGCGTGCGCGTACTCGTGCAGGCAGAGCGAGACCATCCAGCCCGCCACCACGAAGAGGAAGATCCCGAACCGCGCGTTGCCGTAACCGGAGTACACCGCCCAGCCGGAGGTGCCGAAGACGGCCAGGAGCACCCAGAACACCGGGCTGATCCGGCGGTCCTCGCTGCGGGAGCGCGGCGTGGCGGCGAAGGTCATGGTGTGGGTGCTCCGTGGGCAGAGGGATGGGCGGAGGGAACGGGGATACCGGCGGACACCGATCATGCCGGGCGGGCCGGTGGCCGGACAAGCCGCCCCGGGTGAACGTCCGAGAGGGCGCGCCCGGTTCCGCCGGGCCCCGGGGCCAGCACAATTGTGCGCGCCCCCCGCCGCCCATCGACCAGAATGGACCGGTGCACTACGGCATCCTCGGGACCACCACGGCCCACCACGACGACGGCACACCCGTTCCGCTGGGCGGCGCCCGGCTGCGGGCACTGCTCACCGCGCTGGCCCTGCGGCAGGGCCGGCCGGTCCCGGCCGACCTGCTGGTGGACGAGGTGTGGGACGCCGAGCCGCCGCAGGACTCCTCCGCCGCGCTGCAGACCCTGGTCGGCCGGCTGCGCCGCACCATCGGCCGGGAGCGGGTCGGCTCGGGCCCGGCCGGGTACTGGCTGACCGACCCGGCCACCGACCTCGCCGACTTCCAGCGGCTGAGCACCGAGGGCCGCCGCGCCCTCGACGACGGGAACCACGCGCTGGCCGCCGAGCGGCTGCGCGCCGCCCTGGCGCTGTGGCGCGGCCCCGCCCTCGCCGACCTGCCCGACCGGGTTGGTCCGGCCGCCCGGCTGGAGGCCCAGCAGGAGGAGGCCCGCCGCCACCGGATCGCCGCGGACCTCGGGCTCGGCCGGGCCGCCGAGCTGGTCGCCGAACTCAGCGAGCTGTGCGAACGGCAACCGCTGGACGAGCCGTTGCAGCTGCTGATGCTCCGGGCGCTGCACGGGAGCGGCCGCACCGCCGAGGCGCTGCGCCACTACGAGCGGACCAGACGCGCCCTGGCCGATGAGCTCGGCGTCGACCCCGGGCGACAACTCCAGGCCCAGTACGCCGAGTTGCTGGCCTCCTCGGATCCGGCGCCGCCGGCGGGGATATTCGCGCCCGACTCCGCCGAACCCGCTCCCCAACTCCCGCGCCCCGGCGGCAATCTGCGCGGCCGACTGACCAGCTTCGTCGGCCGGGAGTCCGATCTCGCCGCCCTGCGTGGAAAGTTGACGGACGGTCGGCTGCTGACTCTGACCGGCCCCGGCGGCTCGGGCAAGACCCGGCTGTCGATCGAGGCCGGCCGCGCCGAGCAGGCCGCCGGGCGCTGGCCGGACGGCGTCTGGGTGGCCGAACTCGCCCCGCTGGAGAGCCCGGAGGCCGTCCCCGCCGCCGTGGTCTCCGCGCTCGGCCTGCGCGAGATCGTGCTGCACAGCAGTAGCAGCATGGTCGCCGAGGTGCTGGACAAGCGCGTCGAGGACCCGGTGCGCCGACTGGTCGAGCACTGCGGCCACCGCCGGATGCTGCTGGTCCTGGACAACTGCGAGCACCTGATCCAGGCCGCCGCCGAGCTCACCGACGTGCTGCTCGCCGAGTGCCCCGGGCTGACCGTGCTCGCCACCAGCCGCGAGCCGCTCGGCGTGCCCGGTGAGGCGGTGCTGCCGGTCGAGCCGCTGCCCGACCCGGTCGCCCTGCGGCTGCTCGCCGAGCGCGCCGCCGCCGCCCGTCCCGGCTTCGACCCGCGGAGCGACCCGGAGGCCTGCGCCGAGATCTGCCGCCGCCTGGACGGGCTGCCGCTCGCCATCGAACTGGCCGCCGCCCGGCTGCGGGTGATGACGGCCCGCCAGATCGCCGACCGCCTGGACGGCCGCTTCGCGCTGCTCACCGCCGGCAGCCGCACCCTGCTGCCGCGCCAGCAGACCCTGCGCGCGGTGGTCGACTGGAGCTGGGACCTGCTCGGCAAGCGGGAGCGGGCGGTGCTGCGCCGGCTCTCGGTGTTCGCCGGCGGCTGGCAGCTGGAGGACGCCGAGGCGATCTGCGCCGACGGCGTCGAGGTGGCCCGGGAGGAGGTCGCCGACCTGTTGCTGTCCCTGGTCGACAAGTCCCTGCTGGTGGCCGACCTGGACGACGGCAGCCTGCCGCGCTACCGGATGCTGGAGACCATCCATGAGTACGCGACCGAGCGGCTGGCCGCCTCCGCCGCCGAACGCGCCGCCACCGAGGCCCGCCACCTGGCGCACTTCCGGGCCGTGGTCGCCACCGCCGGCCTGGACGTCCACGGCCCCCGGCAGCTGCACTGGCTGTCGGTCCTGGACCGCGAGCAGGACAACATCCGGGCCGCGCTGCGCAGGGCGATCGACCTCGCGGCCGAGCAGCAGGCACTGGTGCTGGCCCTCGGCATGAGCTGGTACTGGTCGCTGCGCGGCTACGGCCTGGAGGCCCGCGGCTGGTACAACGCGGTCATCGCGCTGGGCCGGGACCCGTTCGCGCCGGACGGCCCGCCGCCGGTGCCGCTGGAGCGCGACGTGCTGGCGTACGGCGTGCCGATGCCCGAGGGCGTGGTCGAGGAGGCCCGCCGGCTGCTCGCGATGTACCGGCTGCTGGGGCTGTTCGAGGGGAACCTGGAGATCCTCGGCGACCCGAAGGCGGTCGAGGTCGCCCGGCAGCTGATGGACGTCTACACCCCGGATCTGCCGCAGTCCTACCGCTTCCCGGCGATGATGCGGGTCTTCGGGGCCTTCCTGACCGGCCACATGGAGCTGATGGTCGAGCTGATGGAGGACGCGGTCCGCGGCTGCGAGGTGCACGGCAGCGTGAACGACCTGGCCTTCATCCTGCAGATCCGGGCCAAGATGATGAACGACTTTCCGGGCGGCGGGGAGCAGGGCATCCGGGACGGCGAGCGCTCCCTGGAGCTGTACGAGCAGGCCGGCAACCTCTGGGGCGTCTCGCAGGCGCTGTCGGCCCGCGGCGAGTCGATGGCCATCCGGGGCGAGGCCGAGGCCGCAGTCGCCGCCTACACCCGGGCGATCGAGCTGGCCGAGGAGCTGGGGGCGCTCCAGGAGGTGCCGGTCCTGCGGGTGAACCTCGGCGGCGCCCTGCTGGAACTGGACATGGAGCGCGGGGAGCGGCTCATCCGGGAGACGGTGGAGGCCCTCGGGCCCCTGGTCGCCGACCAGGCCACCTCCGGCGCGGTGCTGTTCGGCCGGCTGACGCTCGCCGGCCTCCACGCCCAACGCGGTGAGTACCCGCAGGCCCTGGCCGAACTGGACCGGCTGGAGGGAGCCAGGGCGGGAGGCTTCGCGGTGAGCATCGTGTCCGGGCTGCTCACCGCCTCCCGGGGCTGGATCATCGCCCGGGCCGGTGATCCGGAGAGGGGGCTCGCGATGCTCCGCGACGGGCGGCGGATGCTGCTCTCGGTGACGGCGGCGTCCGGCTTCGCCGAGCAGATGACGATCATGGTGGTGCCCGCCGCGGCCGGGGTGCTGCGCGCCTTCGCCGAGCGGGACGGCGACGTGGAGCGGGCCCGGCTGGCGGCCGTGCTGCTCGGCGCGCACAACGGGCTGAACGGCCCGAAGGGCGGCTACCTGGACCGGACCGAACGCGAACGGGCGGCCGTCGCCCTGCGCCGGCTGTTGGGTGATGCCGGGTACGAGGCGGCGTACGACACCGGCGACGGGATGACGCAGCAGCAGACCCAGGAGCTGCTGGAGGAGTTGATCGACTGAGCGGCCGGTCGGCCGGGTGTCCGTCCCCTGGCCACCCGGCCGACCGGCCCGTTCCGCCGGCCGGCGCCCCGTCCCGGTCGCCGGCCGGTCCCTCGCCCCGGCTCGCTCAGGTCCGCTTGCGGAAGCGGGCCACCGCTAGCGGGGCGAAGATCGCGGTCGAGGCGGCCGACCAGATCAGCACGACCATCACCGGGTGGGCCACCGGCCCCTCGCCGTTGAGCAGCGAACGGGAGGCGTCGGCCAGCGCCGAGAGCGGGTTGACCTTGGTGAAGGACTGCAGCCAGCCCGGCATGGTGTCGGTCGGCGCGAAGATCGAGCTGCCGAACTGCATCGGCATCAGGACCAGCATGGAGACGCCCTGGACGGCCTGGGCGCTGCGCAGCGACATGCCCAGCAGCATCGAGATCCAGACGATCGACATGCCGAACACCAGCGACAGGCCGACCGCGGCCAGCAGCTCCGGCACACCGGTCTTCAGCTCGAAGCCGAGGATGAACGCGAAGGTCAGCAGGATCGCGGAGGAGAGCAGCGCCCGCAGCGTCTCGGCGACCATCTTGGACAGCAGTACCGAGGCCCGGCCGATCGGCAGGGTGCGGAAGCGGTCCATCACCCCGGTCTGGAAGTCGCTGTTCAGGCCGGTGCCGACGGCCAGCGCCAGCGTCATGCCGGTCTGCCCGAGCAGACCGGGGATCAGGCGTTGCACGTAGGCGTCCTGGCCGCCCGCGATCGCGCCGCCGAAGACGTAGACGAACAGCAGGGTGAAGACGATCGGCATCAGCACGGCGTCGAACATCGACTCCGGGTCCGCCTTGATCCGCATCAGGTTGCGCCTGGTCAGCGCGCCGACGTGGCGCAGGGTGCCGGCC
>NZ_JAFLNG010000446.1 GCF_017427025.1 Streptomyces sp. FH025 | reverse complement strand
CCTAGGGCGCACGCTTGGAAAGCGTGTTGGGGGCAACCCCTCACGAGTTCGAATCTCGTATCCTCCGCCTTGATCGAAGGCCCGGACCGCACCACGCGGTCCGGGCCTTCGTCGTTCCTCTGCCACGGTTCGCCCTTGCAGCAGCACTGCCCTGGCGAGATCGCTGCGCCGGCTCCGCGCACCGCCTGTTCTTGGAGAGCGATCCGATGACAGAGCGATCACGAATCAGCGAACGTCCATCCTGTCGGCACGGACCGAGACTTCGATGTCCACCACACCCAGCACCGGCCCCGGGCCGCAGGTCCGGCGGCCCACCCCGTCCTACCCGTTCTCCCAGAAGGGTGCCGCCCCCATGGCCTCCGGAGCAGTCGTCCTGACGAAAGCGTCCCCTACCGTCTCCTTGGACAAGCACGGCGTGACGTCCGGTCTCATCCGGGTCAACCTGAACTGGACCTCAGCAAAGGCCGCTGCACAGCGGGAGGCCGGGGAAGCGCGAGGCTTGCTCCAGAGGATGCGGGCGTCATTGCGGGCCGGAACGACCAAAGACGTGGACCTCGATCTCGGTTGCATGATCAGGTTCAGCAACGGCAGCAAGACCGTTGTCCAGGCACTGGGAGACTCGTTCGGCGCGGTGGGCCACTTCCCGTACGTCGCGCTGGACGCGGACGACCGGACCGGCGCGCGGGCCGCAGGCGAGAACCTCGTGATCAATCTGGATCACCAGGCCGAGTTCTCGAAGCTGCTGCTCTTCGTCTACATCTATGACGGCCCCGGGGACTTCCGTGGCCTCGACGCGGTGGTGACCCTCACCTCCGACCGAGGCGACCGGTTCGAGGTACGTCTCGACGAGTGCCCGCCGCAGGCACACGCGTGTGCGATCGCTTTGATCAAGCGGCAGAAGGGCGAACTCGTCGTCGGGCGCGAGGTGAGGTGGTTCACTCCGCAGGACGGCCCGGGCATCCAGGACGTCATCTCCCGGGCATACCGACTCGGCATGAAGTGGACGCCAGGAAGCAAGTAGTCGGCCCGTTCACGTGCCGCCGACCCCGTACGTGGAGGGCGGCAGCCGGTGGTTTCGGGGGGCCTGGGCTCTTCGGGGTGTTGCGGACAGGCTCGGCGCGCTCATAGCGTGAGTGGGCCTGTTGATCCGTTCACGTGGAGAGGCTCGACCTGATGATTCGTCATGTCAGAACCGCGGCACGAGCGGTGCTCGCAGCCGGGCTGCTCGTCACCGGCGCGCTCGTCGGCGCGTCGCCGGCGGCGGCTGCTGCGGCGCCGACGGACCTGACCGCGTCCGACTACACCCTCACCGCGGACTATCACCGGTTCGACGCGCTCGACTCGGCCCTCGTCACGGCGCTGGGGACCTCCCCGGTGCACACGGTGATGGAGAACGCGAACCACGACCGGCAGGCGCTCCCCTCGTCCTTCTCCGTCGGTGGCCTGTCCACCGGCTTCCGGTTCGACGACGGCGACAACTCCGACTGCCAGAGCTTCCCGCAGGGCATCACGACGAGCCGGGACGCCGTGGGGACCGCGAACAGCGGCAACTACGACGGCCATCAGCTCGTGCTGGTGAGCTGGTACACCAAGGACGGCTGCGACGGCGCCCAGCAGCGCAGCCGGATCACCCTGGTCGACTGGGACGCCACCTACCCCAACACCTACCGCAAGATCCTCCTGGTGGAGCCGACCGGCACCGCGGCGGCGCCGGACTTCAAGGACATCCCGATCCACGCCGGCGGCGTCTCCTGGTACGGCGACTACCTCTACGTCGCCGACACCGGGCACGGCATGCGCGTCTTCGACATGCGCAAGATCCTCAACACCGACACCGGCGGCACCGCCGACCAGATCGGCCGCCAGTCCAGCACCGTCTACTACGCCCACAACTACGCCTACGTGCTGCCCCAGGTCGGCACGGTCACGTCGCAGGCGCCGTCCGGCAACGCCCTGGTGTGGTCGTCGATCTCCCTCGACCGGGTCAGCAAGTCGATCGTGATGACGGAGTACACCTGCCAGTCGGGCTGCACCAGCTACCCCAACCGCCCGCCGAGGGCGGTCCGCTTCCCGTTCGCCGCCGGGGCGACGACGTTCGCTGCGACCACGACCGCCAGTCAGGCCCTCCAACTGCCCTGGTACAACCTCAACGGCGTGGCGTCCCACAACGGCCGCTGGTGGTTCAACTCCTCGGGGCAGAAGAAGCTCTACTACTGGACCCCGACCGCGGGCCCCGCCACCTTCAGCTGGGTGAGCGGCGGTGAGAGCCTCTCCTACTGGGAGGACGCCACCAACCCCGACCTGCTGTGGTCGCTGCAGGAGACCACGGGCGGACGCAACGTCTTCGCGGTCACCCAGGCCACCTACGGCGGCGGCTGAGCCGGTCAGGCCCGCGGCCGGCCGGTCAGGGCTGCGGCTGGAGGAGCAGTTGCCGGAGTTCGGCGGTGCACATCATGTAGCCGTCCGGGGTCGGCACGTGGTCGAGGTAGTGGGCGAGGTCGGCGCCGAGTGCGAACACCCGCACCGGGGTGCCGGCGGCGTGCGCGGACTCCACCACCCTGCGCACTCCGTCCAGGACGGCCGGGTGCCGGGTCTGGTAGGACTCCGCCACCAGGTGGTTGCCGCGGTCCGCGGCGAGGTAGAACTGCACCAGGTCCTTCACCCCGACGAACAGTTCGCTGGCGCCCGCGGCGCAGATCTCCGCAGTGGCGTGCACCGCCGCCGGTGTCTCGATGAACGCGGACAGGGGTACGTCCGCGGGCAGTTCGAGGTGCGTCCTGAGCTGGGTGAACTCCTCCGCGTCGTTGAGGAACGGGACGGAGAGGTGCACGCGGCCCGCCTCGTCGCCGAGCCGCTCGCGCAGGGCGCCGAGCACGGCGTGCAACGCGTCCCGGTAGGCGGTCGAACCGAGCAGCCAGCGCGCGCCGTGCAGGCCCAGCTCGGGGTTGGGTTCGACCGCGACGGGGGCCTGTTCGGTGACGCTGGCGGCGTGGTCGGAGCGGAGGTCGAGAAGCCTCAGGACCAGCCGCTGGCCGGGCAGGAGCGCCTCGACAAAAGTGCACAACCGGTCCGCGATGGCCCGCCCGTAGACCGCCGTGTCGGCCGGGCCCCCGTCCAGGGCGTCGAGCGGACTCAGCCCCGCCGCCAGGCAGAGGAACTCCTCCCGGATGAAGAAGGAGCCGACCTTCCGCGCGTTCGGGCCGCACGAGTTGATCGTACGGATGTCCTGGAGGTCCGCGATGACCGCGCACGCCGAGCCGAGATCGTCCGACGAGGGGCTCCGGGGCTCCGAGCCCGGATCGGCCCCGGCGCTCGTGCCGGGGCCGATGACGATCGACTCGCTTTCGAGGTCCAGGGTCACTTCGCCGACCAGGTGGGCGAGATCCTCCTGGTCGACGCGGAGCACGGGTATGCCCCTGCCGCGGCAGAGCGACTGCATGTGGCCGGTCAGTCCACCCGAACCGCAGACGACCGCACGGGCGGCCACGATCGCTTCGTACAGACCCGCTTCCAGGGAAGGGGCGACGAGAATGGATCCCTCACGTGGAGTTCTGGTCCGATTGCAGGTGCCTCGCAATTCGCTCTGCGTACCACCGGTCAGCAGGAATCCCTGAATCCGTCGCCCGTTCAACTATTCCTCCAGATCTATGGAGTTCGCTATCCCCAGTTGTCGGCGCAGCTGCCGTGGTGTCACGGAGACATCGGTGAGTCGTTCGACGGCCGCCCGGTTGACGGCCGTCCTCACCAGCCGGTCATGCCGGGAGGCGTCCGCCGGGGAGGCCGGACGTCCGCGCATGGAGCGGATACGGGCGTCCAGCCGGGAATCGAGCGACTCCCGCTCGCTCCGGACCCGCGCGGCCATTCTCCTCACCTCCAGAATGACAGCGTCCTCGAATCCCTCCCGGTCCGCTTCCTCCAAATTGCCGACACCATCAGCGTGTTGGGCCTCTTTTTGAGCCAATCCCTCTTCGGCCAGTTCCAGTTGCCCGATCGCGTGCGCGGCGACCGCGATCGACTGGTTCTTGATGGCGGCGAGATTGAAGGCGAACGCGCCGGTCCGGCCGTTCCGTACGATCTCGTCCCCCTCCCTCAGCACGCCGACCGCGGAGATCGGACCGGCCGGCTCCCCGCCGGGGCTCAGCAGCGTCCCCCGTTCGTCGACGTCCAGGCCGCGCCCGGTGCGTCCGTGGGGTGCCGCGATCCCTTTCCGGAGGAGGTTCCTCCAGAGCGGCTGGTCGACCCTGCTGTAGTCCGACTCCCGGCCGAAGTTGGACACCACCAGGTCGGCCTCGATGGCGCGTTTCCCGTCCGAGCCCTCCCCCGCGGAGGCGACCGACACGACCAGTCGGCCCGACTCCGCCGGGGTGATTCCCTCCACCTTGCCGACGACCAGCTCCACCGATCCGTCCGCCCGGCGCATCGCGCGCTCGATGACCGCCATCGTGTACTCCACCGCCCCGACCCGCACCGCGGCTATCGCGGTGCCGAACTCGTCCAGCAGGCTTCGCAGTTCCCCGGAGGGAATGCGCTCGATGGCCTCGGGAAGGTGCGGCTCCCACGCCTTGGCCACCCGCTCCGCGACCACCACCGGGTCGACGTCGGGATGGTCCCGGGAGACCGAAGCGCACGCCGCGCCCCACTCGGCCCGGACCCGGGCGAGGAACTCCTCGCGGTTCCGGTACGGCTCCAACAGCGATGCCGGGCAAGGAAGTCGCACCACCCCGTGCTCGTGGCCGCCGGGGTACACCCGGAACATCGTCCCGGTCTTGGAGATCAGATGGATCCGCCCGGTGTGGCCCTGCCGCAGCAGGAGGCCCGCAGAGTCGTAGGCACTCAGCACGGAGCCGACGATCGCGACGGTCGCCTCGGAGGGGAGCTCCACGAGCCTCCGGACACCGTCCGCGGAGTACGGGTTGCGCACGAAGGATCCGTGCTTGAGCACCTCCGCGGCGAACGGCGGCTCCCTGAGTTCGAGGCCGGTCGCGAGGACGACGCGCTCGGCCGGGAGTACGGCCGCCTCCGGGCTGCGGCCCTCGTCGGCCATGGAGAATTGACGTATCGTCACCTCCACTTCCGTGGGGCGCACGTTCATGTCGACGGCCTCGCCGTCCGCCTCGACCAGCACGACGCCGGGGCGGGCTTGGCGCCTCGCCTCGGCCAGCCGTTCGCACAGGTAGTCCTGGAAGAGCCGTCGGGGTGCCGGGCCGTGCTCGACGAACCGGTGCTCGACCCAGGGCTCCGGCCAGCCGCGGCGGTCGGCCTCGTCGTTGGCCCAGCGGACGAAGTCGAGGACGTCCTCCCGGAACACCGACATCCGGCCCGCCTGGATGTTGAACACGTGGTCCCAGGGATTGCCGTCCCGGTGGTAGGCGACGCCGGCGGAGCGGTAGTCGGATCTCCGCTCCAGCAGGACGATCTCCACTGGCCTGCGTGCGAAGTGGAGCATCCTGATCGCCGTGGCGGTGCCCGCCAGGCCTGCCCCGACTATGAGAACTCTTGGGCGGTGCTTGCTCGTTCGACTCATGGTCAAGCCTCCCCGTCGAAGGATGGGAACCCGGCCCCGCCGTCCCGTGCGGGGCTCGGGAGCTGCTGACGAAGTGTGACTTTGAAGAATGTCGAAGGACCTTGAAGGAGGGAAGTGCTGTTCGGACTACGGCGTTCCGCCCTCTTCCTAGGCCGATCGCGGGCCTGCGGTCGCGGAGGTCCGCGCACAAGGCTAGGGGTCGCCCCCGGTGCTTGAGGTCGTATCGTGCCGAGCGGTGATGAATACCTCGGAAGTCGCGCCCGGGGAGGCCTCGTACGGTCCGCGCCCCGCCCGCGGATGTCCGATTCCTTCAAGACCGTCCGCCCGGCCGCCGTCTACGGTGACGGCCATGAACAGCACACCCGCACCGCAGCTCGCCTTCATCGGCCTCGCCGTCTCCGACATGGCCGCCTCGATCGCCTTCTACCGGCGGCTCGGCCTCGCCTTCCCCGAGGGTTCCGAGCACGCGCCGCACGTCGAGGTCGAACTGCCCGGCGGGCTGCTCCTGGTGCTCGACACCGAGGCGACCATCCGCTCCTTCCACCCCGCATGGCACCCGCCGACCGGCGGCAGCCGTACGGCGCTGGCGTTCCGCTGCCAGAGCCCGGCGCACGTGGACGCGGTGTACGAGGAGCTGGTCGGCGCCGGCCACCACGGGGAGCTGAAGCCCTGGGACGCCTTCTGGGGCCAGCGGTACGCCGTGGTGCACGACCCGGACGGCAACGGGGTCGACCTGCTCGCGCCGCTCGCCTAGGACAGCAGGACCGTTACCGGCACCCCCGCCAACTCCCGGACCTCGCGCGCCAGATGGGACTGGTCCGCGTAGCCCGTCCGGGCCGCCGTGTCGGCGAGCGGGACGCCGGCGCGGGCCAGGCCGAGGGCGCGTTGGAGGCGCAGGATCCGGGCGAGCGTCTTGGGGCCGT
>NZ_JAFLNG010000445.1 GCF_017427025.1 Streptomyces sp. FH025 | reverse complement strand
GACGCCCCCTTCGTCCAGGCGAAGGTCCACGCCCGTTTCCCCCGAGGTGGCCAGGCCCGCGCCATCCCCTCCTCCTGGGTCGAGCGCGCCAGCGACAACCCCGAACCGGACGGCCCGGACTACGTCGCCCTCAACACCCTCGGCCTGGACGGCGAGACCAGCGCCTACCGGGTGCGGCGCGGCGCCTGGGTCAGGCTCGGTGTCGACGTCGCCGCCGACGGGGGCGACGAGTTCGCCATCGCCCGCTCCGTCGGCGACCTGGTCGAGCTGCGCCACGCCACCGCCGGCCAGGACAACGCTGACCCGGTGGTCGTCGCCGGAGTCGTGCTGCGGGAGATCAAGGCCGCCCAGGACCTCGCGGCCGCGCTCGGCAGCACCGCCCCCGTGCGCGTCAAGATCGACGGAGTCGGCATCGGCTGGGGGGTCGCCGGCCTGCTGGAGGCCTGGCGGCGCGAAGGCCTCCACCGTGCGGAGATCGTCACCGTGCTGGCCAGCGAGAGCACGGGCCGGGACGACGAGGCCGCGACGCTGCGCCCCTCCAACAAGCGGGACGAGATGTGGCTGGCGATGCGATCGCTGCTGTCTCCCCACGGGCAGGGCTCGCTGCGGCTGCGCGTCGACCGCCGTACGCAGGCGCAGCTGTCCGGGCCGAAGCTGGAGACCAACTCGGGCGGCCGGACCGTCATCGAGTCCAAGCGGTCGATGAGGCGGCGCGGAGTCAGCTCGCCGGACCGCGCCGAGGCGGTCCTGCTGGCCCCCTACGAGCCGCTCACCGGCCGTCGCCGGGTCCGGGTGATTGCCTGACGAATGGTCAGGCAAATGCGGGTTCGCGAGAACCAAATTGGAGAGCAATTGGTCGGTAATGGAGTTCCCAACTATTCGTGTTGACATGGGAGATGGGCCGGGCTTTGATGACAGCCTCTTCTGGGGCGCGCTCATCCGGATCCGGCGAAGGGGAGTAGCCGGATTTGGCATGCTCGCGCTCCGAAGTGTGCGCTGATTCAGCAAGAGGGGGGACTATGCCAACGCTAGAGCGTCTCACCAGGATGCTCGAATTCGGACTGACGGCATTTCCGGGCACGCCGCCGGGTGTCCTGACCCGCACCATCACCTCCGTCCTGCCTGTTCACCCCGGCGACCGTCACCAAGCCCGCGGCAATCTGACGCAGACCCTGGCCATCGTCGACCTGGACGACTGGGCTTCGACAGATCCCGCCTTCGACCGGCTCGTGAGTCGCACTGCCGGCTCGGGTGTGGCAGCCCTCGCCATCGTCTCCACGACTGGTCACGCGCCCGCAGAGCTCGTTGAAGCTCTGCGGCATCTGCACGTCCCGCTGCTCACCCTGCCGGCCAGCACCTCGTGGGCCGACTTCACCGAAGCGGTGACGCGCGAGCGGATGGCCGACCTGCACCGCGGCATCGAGTGGCGCGACTGGCTGCTCGGCCAAGCCCGACCCGTACCGGACGGCCGGCACTCCGGCCGCATCGTGCGGTGGCTGGCCGCCCGGACCGGTAGCCGAGTCGCGCTGATCGGACGGGATGGGGCCTTGGCCGCCGTCGCCCCGCAGCGCTCGGCCGACAAGCTCACCGCCGTCGCCGACAAGATCCAGGAGATCGCGGACGGGACCCTCGAGTCGGCCGCCCTCGAGGACGGTGGCACCGAGATCCGGCTCGTGGCCGTCGGCACCTCCCGGCCGCGCGCTGTGCTCGCCGTCGCCAGAGAGTCCCCGTTCGACCACGCGTTCACCCGGATGATCGGCCGTGCCGCCGACCTGCTCTCCCTGCACCTCGCGGTGGAAGACGCGGACACCGCCACCGACAGCTACCGAGCCACGGCGATAGCGCTGTGTGTCGCCATCTTGCAGCTGCTGATGGTGGGTGAGGTGTCCAAGGCGCGCCGGACGGCGGCCAGCCTCTTCCCTGGCCTGCTCGACCAGGACGCCGCCCGCGTGTACATCCTGGAAAGCCGCCCGGGCGAGCGCGACCACCTGTACGACGAGTGCCAGCGCTCCATCGGCAGACATGCCCTGATCGTGCAGTGCCCCGTCTACGACGAGCACCTGATCATCGTCGTCCCGCAGCCGCCCGGTGCCGCCGATGCCGACGACCGCGCGTGCACCGCGCTTCGCGACCTGGTCGCCCTGCGCCCCTATCGGTACCTCGGGGCCAGCGCCATCCGGCCGGTCGCCGAGACCGATCAGGCATACCGCCACGCTCTACGGGCACTCGCCAACGCCCGAGTCGACCGCAGCAGGACCGCGCACTACCGCTCGCAGAGGCGGCTTCCCGAACTGCTCAACGAGGCCTACCCCGGCTGGGCCACCGCCGTGCTGCACCCACTTCTCGGGCAGCGCAGAGCGGAACGCGACGTGCTGCTCCAAGCCCTCAACCTCACGCTCCAGTTCTCCGTGCGGGCCGCTGCCGAGCTCACCGGCGCCCATCGCAACACCGTCGCCAACCGCGTGCGATCCGCAGCGGCCGTCCTCGGAGTCGATCTCGACAGTCTCCGCGACCGGGCGCTGACCGCAGTCGCGCTGGAGGCCCTGCTCCTGGATGAGCGGGCCGACGAGACGGTGCATGTCGGGCCTCCCGACCTTCAGGCGTACCTGGACACCCCGGAAGTCCAGGCATGGAAGCGCGAGTTCCTTCACCCGTTGACGGAGGAGTTGGTCACCACCTTGAAGGAGTGGGTGCTGGCCGGTGGTGACACGGCCCGGATGGCCGACGCCCTGGGCATCCACACGCAGACCGCCCGGAAGAGGCTGCGGGCTGCGACCCGGCTCCTCCAGCGGGATCTACTCGGTCAAGGCGCCGACGCCTACGACGTCGTGCTGGCGATCGCCAGCGAGTTCAACATCCCGCTGCCGCTGCCTCGCTGGCCAGACCCTCACTGAGAGGAAAACCCGCTACACGCTGCAACCGGGCGTTGCGGTTCGTGTCCGATGTGCAGTGGTGACACCCCTCCTGTGCATCGAACAGATTCCCCATGCGTCGCACACCATCTACGGTCGATCGTAGGGGAAATGCCTAATCCGCAACTCTCGGAATGGTGGGGGAACTTGCATACTCTCGCTGTGCTGGGCTCAAGCCAGCACGCAAATCAAACTGTGGGCCGACTCGTCGCAGCGCACTACTCGGTTCGCACCTGGGACATAAAGGACATCGGGTCGGGTTCGCCTGCGACCAGTCACCCGACCCCGCGCGAGGCAGCGGCAGGAGCCAACGTGCTCCTCACCTTCATCGAGGACTTCGACAACCTCCACGAAGCGCTCGCCGACCCGGAAACCGGCGCCGTGGAGGCGCTGGAGCCGGGCACGTGGTGGCTGCACCTCGCCCCTGCGACCACTGGTGCCGTCCGCGCTCTGCACGACTTCGCCCGCCGCCACAACATCGCCTACCGGCACACCCCGATCTATGGGGCAAGCGGCACCCTGGTTGCTATCGGCCCGGCCGCCGACGACCGCTGCGCGCGCGCCGTCTGCGACACGATCCTGGAAGCGATCGGCCCGGTGATCCACAGCGGCACCGAGGCTGCCCACATTGCCGTCACCGCGATGCCGCGGGCCGTGAACGCCCAGCCGGCGCTCGCCGTCCTCGGCATGCAGGGCTGGGACATCGAGATCTCCATGCTGGAAGACGCCAGATCCGCCTAGCACTGACCACAGAGCCCCTTCGGGCACTGCCCGGAGGCCACGCACGCGGTCACCGCACCGCCTGACGAACGAGACGGGACCACCAGCACCACGGGGCCCGTGCAGAACAGGACGACGAACAACCGCTGCTGCCACCGGCACCCACCCACAGGGCGTCCGCTGGCGAGGGGAGCGCAGCCTTGAGCACCGACAGCACGACGACCGACGACGCCAACACCGACATCCACGAGTGGGTGATCGCCGCGTACGTCCCCGTGGACACGCAGGGCGCCGCCTACGCGCGCCGCCGCGGCATCTACCGCGTCCCGGCCACGACGAAGATCCAAAGCGCAGACGTGATGTGCATCCGCTGCCGCAGGCCCTACGACGAGGTCTGCGAAGAGCCGTGTGCCGGCTCCGACCCGATGCTGCACGGAGGGCCCATCGGTACCCGTAAGCGCCGCCCCGCCCCCGAGAACCGCCACCAGGCCGCCGCGGCCGAGAACTTCCGCAAGCCGGACCCCCGAGACGCGGGCAACCGGATGCGGGAGCAGCCACCGGGACGCTAGCGCACGAAGTGCCTAGCCTGCCTGCCGTGACCATACCCAGCAGGCACCAGCCCCACCTGACGGACGACGTCGCGCACCTGACCGCACACCGGGTGCGCGACGTCGTCGCCGTCGGTCTGCTCGTACTCGGCGTCATCGGCCTCAACGCGGCCGCCTACGCCACCGACCCGCGCCTCGGCCTCGCCTGCACCAGCCTGCTCGCGCTCGCGGTCGCCGCCGTCCTCGGCCACCACACCGAGCAGTAGGAGGAACGGATGCCCCGCCGCTGGTTCCCCACCCTGCGCCGCCCCGCGCCGGCGATCAAGTCCGCGCCGGAGTACACGATCGGCTGGACGCCCGCAGGCGTCGACCGGGCCCGTCCGTGGTCCGTCGAGCGCGCGGTGCGCGACGGCATGGAACGGGCCGTGTGGATCTACAAGGCCGTCGACACGATCTCCAGCCACACGGCCGACAGGCCGTTGCGGGTCCGCCCGCGCAGCGGCACCTCCGACGAGCCGCTACCTCCCCACGACACGCACCCGCTCTACCGCGCGATGAACATCAGGGCCAACGCGGCCGAGGGCGCGTGGACCTTCAAGAAGCGCGCCAGCATGCAGCTCCTGCTGTCCAAGCGCGGGGTGTTCCTCGAACCGACGTTCTCGCGCGGAGGCGACCTGCTGCGCATCGACCTGCTGCCGCCGGGGCGAACGCGGCCGGTACCGTCCACCGGCGCCGACCTGATCTCGCACTTCGAGACCGTCACGATCACCGGCGAGCTGCGCCGCCTCGACGTCGACCGGGTGCGCTGGATCCGCAACCCCCACCCGCTCGACCCGTACAGCGGCATCACCCCGCTGGAAGCCGCCGGCCTGTCCGCCGACCTCGACTTCTTCACCCGCCACTACAACCTGTCGTTCGTCAACAACGACGCCCGGCCCGGCGGCGTGATCGGCATCGACGGCGACATGGACGACGACGAACTGCGCCTGCTGCGCGCCAGGTTCGGTACGGGACCGTCCGCGGCCGGCTCCTGGACGGTGCTGAACGGCGGCAACGTCACCGTCACCGACACCTCCGTCACACCCCGGGACATGGCGTATGAGACCGTCGCCGCCCTCTCCCGGGTTGAGTTGCTCGCAGCGTTCGGCGTCCCGGAGTCCCAGCTCGGGAACGCGAGCGGCCGGACGTTCGACAACGCCCGCGCCGAGAAGACGACGTTCTGGGAGATCACCATGCCGCCACACCTGCGGCTGATCGCCGACGCCTTCCAGGACGACGCCGGGGAAGACGACGAGGTCTACTTCGACACCTCCGACATCGACGTACTGCGCGAACCCCGCACCAAACGCCTGTCCGAAGCCCGCGAGGAAGTCGCCGCCGGCGTCCGCTCGATCCGCTCCTACGCCGAACTCGCCGGATACGCCGACGAGATCGATGACACCCCCGAGACCCGGGCCCTGTGGCTGGCCTCCGGCCGCACCGCCCTGCCCGCCCGCGCCGCCGACGCCCCGGCCCTCGACACCACGACACCGCCCCCGGCGCCGGCGCCAGCCACAGGCAAGGCCCTGGCGCCCACCTCCGACCTCGTCCTGGACGAGACCGCGGCCGACTCCCTCCGAGGCCGCCTGGACGACGCCCTCCAGACGCTCACCACCCGCTGGACGGAACGGACCATCGCCCGACTCGGCTCCCCCCGGCACCGCAAGGGCACCCGGCACTGGGACGACCGAGGCGACACCACCACCCGCACCAGCGTCAAGGACCTGCCCGTCGACCAGGTGATCGACGTCGCCACCTGGCAGCAGGAGGCCGCCCAGGCCCTCCAGCCCCTCATCGAACAGGCCGCCACCACGGCCGCGACCGAGCTGCACGCCGCCCTCGGCTCGACCAACACCGCCACCGTCGCCGTCTGGCCCGCGATCGCCCCGCTGCTCACCACATGGCTCGCCAAGCAAGCCCAGGCCCTCGCCGCCGACGTCGCCGGCGCCGACCGGGAGGGCAAGAGCCTGGCGGGCATCGCCGAGGCCACCCGCGACTGGGGCCGCTCCCTCGCGAACTGGGCGAGCGTCAAGGCGAGCCACATCGCCACCGCCACCGTCGAGAGCGCCCGAGACCAAGCCGCCGCCGCCAGCGCCCGCACCGGCCTCGTCCGCCGCTGGATCGCCCACCACGACGGCCGCACCAGGCCCGACCACGACGCGGCCGACGGCCAGACCCAGCCCTACGGCCAGCCCTTCACCATCGGCGACGACCTGCTGCGCCACCCCGGTGACACCACCG
>NZ_JAFLNG010000444.1 GCF_017427025.1 Streptomyces sp. FH025 | reverse complement strand
ACGAGGATGAGGAGTACGAAGGCCCAGACGTCCTTCCAGGCGCCGCCTCCGAAGAGGTGCATGCCGGGCAGGTGCTGGACGTAGCCGGTGGCGAGGGCTTCGGCGAGGCCGAGGGCGATGCCGCCGAGCATGGCGCCGTAGATGTTGCCGATGCCGCCGAGGACGGCGGCGGTGAAGGCCTTGAGGCCGAGGATGAAGCCCATGCGGAAGTCGACCTGGCCGCTGCGCAGTCCGTAGGCGACGGCGGCGACGGCGGCGAAGGCGGCGCCGATGGCGAAGGCCAGGACGATGATCCGGTCGGTGTCGATGCCCATGAGCTTGGCGGTGTCCGGGTCCTGGCTGGTGGCCTGCATGGCGCGGCCGGAGCGGGTGCGGGTGACGAACCAGCCGAGGGCGAGCATGCAGAGCGGGGCGGCGATGATCAGGAAGAGGTCGCTGCGTTGGATGGTGACGGAGCCGAGGTCGAAGGGGTCGCCGGGGATCTTGGGGAAGACCCGGGCCTTCTTGGCGTCGGGGTAGAAGGAGAAGACGAGTTGCTGCAGGAAGATGGACAGCCCGATCGCGGTGATCAGCGGGGCGAGTCGGGGGGCGTTGCGCAGTGGCCGGTAGGCGAAGCGTTCGGCGGCGACGGCGGTGAGGGTGGAGACCAGGATGCCGGCGATCAGCATGAGTGGTAGGGCCAGCCACAGGGTGGTGCCGCCGGGGAGGGCGAGGTAGGCGGTCAGGGCGCCGAAGCCGCCGACCATGACGATCTCGCCGTGGGCGAAGTTGATGAGCTGGACGATGCCGTAGACCATCGTGTAGCCGATCGCGACGAGTCCGTAGAGGGCTCCGAGGATCAGGCCGTTGGCCAGCTGCTGCGGTAGGTCGTGCACCGCTGGGCCTCCGTAGTGCGTTCGGGGGTGTCCGCGTGGGTGGTGGATGTGGGGGCGCGCGGGGGCACTGGTGGCGCCCCCGCGCGCGTGTGTGCTGTGGTGCGAAGTGCGGCTGTCTGTCCGGGTGGTGACGGAATGTCAGCCGTTGAAGGTGCCGGACTTCTCCACGGCCCACTTGCCGTCCTTGACGGTGTAGACGGTGAGCTGCTTGTTGGTGGTGTCGCCGAACTCGTCGAAGGAGACCTTGCCGGTGACGCCGTCGAAGGTGACCTTCTGGACGGCGTCGCGGACGGTCTTGCGCAGGGCGTCGCCGGTGGGGAGCTTTCCGCCGTTGTCCTTCACGACGTTCTTGACGGCCTCGATGATGGACCAGGCGCTGTCGTAGGAGTAGCCGCCGTAGGTCTCGTAGGCGTCCTTGTAGCCGGCCGCCTTGTAGTCGGCGATGTACTTCTTGGCGGTGTCGAGGGATTCGACGGGCAGGCCGACGGCGGTGGCGAAGTCGCCCTGGCTCTTGGGGTTGAGCTTGATGAAGTCGGCGCTCTGGATGCCGTCGCCGCCCATCAGGGGGATGGTGGCGCCGGCGTCCTTGAGCTGGAGGGAGAGCGGGCCGGCGGCCGGGTACTCGCCGCCGTAGTAGACGGCGTCGGCGCCGGAGTTCTTGACCTTGGTGACGATGGCGGAGAAGTCGCGGTCGTCGGGGTTGACGTGCTCCTCGCCGGCCAGGGTGCCGCCGAGCTTGGTGAACTCGCTCTTGAAGGTGGCGGCGAGGCCGGCGCCGTAGGTCTTCTGGTCGTCGATGAGGAAGACCTTGGTCTTCTTGGCGTCGTTGTAGAGGTACTGGGCGGCGAACGGGCCCTGGATGGCGTCGGTGGTGGCGGTGCGGAAGTAGGACTTGAAGGGGCGCTTCTTCTCGCCGCTGGCCCACTTCTCGCCCTGGCTGAGGGCGACGCCGGTGTTGGCGGGGGAGACCTCGACCAGGTTCGCGTCGTCGAAGATCTGCTGCATCGACTGCGCCACACTGGAGTTGAGCGGGCCGACGACGCCGAGCACCTTGGGGTCGCCGACCAGCTGGGTGGCGTTCTGCTGGCCGGGGGCGGGCTTGCCGGTGTCGTCGAGGGCCTTGATCTCGAACTTGACGCCCGGGACCTCGTTCGTCTCGTTGGCCTTCTTGACCGCGAGGTCGACGGAGTTGCGGATGCCGAGGCCGAGGGCGGAGAGGTCGCCGGTGAGCGGGGCGTCGACGCCGATGACGACGGTGGAGGCGGAACCGCCGTTGCCGCTGCCGCTGTCGGCGTTCTTCTTCTCACCGCGGGAGCCGCAGGCGCTGAGGCTGAGGGCGCCGATCACGGCAATGCTCACGACAACTGCTGAACGATGACGCACGAGGGGTCCCCTTCGGTTCAGGAGGCGCCCGCGTCTGAGTGGCGGGAGCCGGGATGCGCGGAGGGCCGGGCCCATTCCGGATGGCGCGGTGACTGGCCGTGACTCTAGGCGGCGTTGGGCGGCTCGGGCAGTGGTGCGGGCAGGCTGTGATTCTCTTGTTATGAGCACACAGACCAGTTGTCTCAGCATGCGGTCGTTTTGGCTCGACCGATCCCGAACTTCCGGGCCCCCGCTCGCTGATGGGGCAATGTAAGGCCCAGAAATAGGGGTTGCAGCTGTTGCCGTCGATAATCGGACAGTCGCGTCCGGTGCGCTGTTTTCGGCCGCGCTCGTCCGCATTCCGGACGATGAGGGCGCAGCGAAGGAGCCCCGGGGTGTCCAGAGGCCCCGGAACGGCCATTTGATCGGATTTCCTACTTGTTACGTAGCGTTACATCCGCCGGGATCGCGGCCGAGCGCGCCCGGACATGCCACCGCCCCCTTGTCCAGACCGACGCCTGCCCAGGGTGGCGGATGGTCAAACAAGGGGGCGAGAAAGGGACTTGATATCGACCGTACGGCAACTGTCGGCAGGCGTACGGTGGTTGTGGATCCGGCCTGAAAGTCGCGTGGGCTACAGGTCGCGCAGCATGCAGGTCAGCCGGCAGCTGGTGATCCGCTTGCCGGTGTCGTCGGTGATCGCGATCTCGTACGTGGCCGCGGTGCGGCCCTTGAACACCGCCGTCGCCACGCCCGTGACCAGACCGGAGGTGGCCGAGCGGTGGTGGGTGGCGTTGAGGTCCACGCCCACCGCGTACCGGCCCGGACCGGCGTGCAGCATCGCGCCGATCGAGCCCAGCGTCTCGGCCAGTGCCGCCGACGCGCCGCCGTGCAGCAGCCCGTACGGCTGCTGGTTGCCCTCCACCGGCATGGTGCCGACCACGCGGTCGCCGGACGCCTCGACGATCCGGATGCCGAGCTTCTCGCCGAGGTGGCCGCCGGAGAAGGTCTCCGGGCTCACCCCGAGCCGGGAGAAGTGGTCCAGCACGTCCTGCGGGACCTTCAGGACGGGGGCGGTGTCGGGGGCCGCGTCGGTCATGGGGAGCTCCTGCCGCTCGGGGGTCGCGTCGTCGTGCTGCCTGTGATCGTACGACCGTCCTACTCGCTGGTAGCGGCCGTGGTCGGACCGGCGCGGCGCCCCTTTTGTCGGTGCCGGGCCCTAGGATCGGTCACCGGTAGTGGAATCGGCAGGAACGGACGTTGACGTGGCTACGCAGAGTACGGACAAGGGCGCGACGGGTGGCGGCGGGGCCGGCCCGCGGCCCCGGCTGATGCTGCTCGACGGGCACTCGATGGCCTACCGGGCCTTCTACGCCCTGCCCGTGGAGAACTTCAACACCTCCACCGGGCAGCCCACCAACGCGGTCTACGGCTTCGCCTCGATGCTCGCCAACACCGTCCGGGACGAACGGCCCACCCACCTCGCCGTCGCCTTCGACGTCTCCCGGCAGACCTTCCGCTCCGTCGAGTTCCCCGACTACAAGGCCAACCGCGCCAAGACGCCGGACGAGTTCCGCAGCCAGATCGGCCTGATCGGCGAACTGCTCGACGCCATGCACATCCCCCGGCTGACCGCCGAGGGCTTCGAGGCCGACGACATCATCGCCACCCTGGCCACCGCCGCCGAGGCGGCCGGCTACGACGTCGACATCGTCACCGGCGACCGCGACTCGCTCCAGCTGGTCACCGACCACGTCACCGTGCTCTACCCCACCAAGGGCGTCTCCGAGCTCACCCGCTTCACCCCGGAGAAGGTCACCGAGAAGTACGGCGTCACCCCCCGCCAGTACCCCGACCTCGCCGCCCTGCGCGGCGACCCGTCCGACAACCTGCCCGGCATCCCCGGCGTCGGCGAGAAGACCGCCGCCAAGTGGGTCAACCAGTTCGGCTCCTTCGACGACCTCGTCGCCCGCGCCGACGAGGTCAAGGGCAAGATCGGCGAGAAGCTGCGCGACAACCTCGACTCGGTCAAGCGCAACCGGGTGCTCACCGAGCTGGTCCGCGACGTCGAACTCCCGCTCGGCGTGGCCGACCTGGCCCGCCAGGCCTTCGACAAGGCCGCCGTCGGCACCCTGATGGAGTCGCTGGAGTTCCGCAACGCCAACTTCCGCGACCGCGTCCTGGGCATCGACCCGGCGGCGGGCGAGGAGGAGGCCGCCGAACTCGCCCCCGGCGTCGAGGTCGACGGCGAACTGCTCACCGACCCGGGCACGCTGGCCACCTGGCTGCGCGAGCACGCCTCCGACGGCAAGACCACCGTCGCCCTGGCCGCCGTCTACCAGTGGGCGCTCGGCACCGGCGAGGTCACCGAAGTGGCCCTCGCCGCAGGGGAGTCCGCCGCCTGGTTCGACCCGGCGCTGCTCGCCGAGGAGGACGAGCGGGCCTTCGCCGCCTGGCTCGCCGACCGGACGGCCCCCAAGGCCCTGCACATCGCCAAGCAGGTCATGCGCGCCTTCGCCGAGCGCGGCTGGGCCATCGACGGCGTCGTCGCCGACACCGCCCTCGCCGCCTACCTGGAGAAGCCCGGCCGGCGCACCTTCACCCTGGAGGTGCTCGCCGAGGAGTACCTGGCCCGCTCGCTCACCCCGGCCCCCGCCACCGAGAGCGGCCAACTCGCCTTCGACGCACCGGAGGAGGACGAGACCGCCGCGGCCCAGTCGCTCATGCTCCAGGCCCGCGCCGTACTCGACCTCGCCGCGCTCTTCGACACCCGCCTCGGCGAGGTCGGCGCCACCGGGCTGATGCGCGACATGGAACTGCCCATCGCCGCCCTGCTCGCCCGCATGGAGCGCTACGGCATCGCCGCCGACCGCGAGTGGCTCACCACGCTGGAGGCGCAGTTCGCCGCCGAGATCCAGCGCTGCGTCGAGGAGGCGCACGCCGCCGCCGGGCGCGAGTTCAACCTCGGCTCGCCCAAGCAGCTCCAGGAGATCCTCTTCGGCGAGCTCGCCCTCCCGAAGACCAAGAAGATCAAGACCGGCTACACCACCGACGCCGACGCCCTCACCTGGCTCGCCACCCAGACCGACAACGAGCTGCCGGTCATCCTGCTGCGCCACCGCGACCAGGCCAAGCTGCGCACCACCGTCGAGGGCCTGCTCAAGACCGTCTCGCCCAAGGGCCGGATCCACACCACCTTCAACCAGATGGTCGCCGCCACCGGCCGGCTCTCCTCGCAGGACCCGAACCTGCAGAACATCCCCGTCCGCACCGAGGAGGGCCGGGCGATCCGCCGCGCCTTCGTCGTCGGCGAGGGCTACGAGTCGCTGCTCACCGCCGACTACTCGCAGATCGAACTGCGGATCATGGCGCACCTGTCCGAGGACGAGGCCCTGATCGAGGCCTTCGCCTCCGGCGAGGACCTGCACACCACCGTCGCCTCCCAGGTCTTCGAGGTCCCGGGCGCCGCCGTGGACGCCGAGATGCGGCGCAAGATCAAGGCGATGTCCTACGGCCTGGCGTACGGGCTGTCCGCGTACGGGCTCTCGCAGCAGCTCGGCATCAAGCCGGCCGAGGCGCAGGGCCTGATGGACACCTACTTCGAGCGCTTCGGCGGCGTGCGCGACTACCTGCACCGGGTCGTCGAGGAGGCCCGCGCGACCGGCTACACCGAGACCCTGCTCGGTCGCCGCCGCTACCTGCCGGACCTCAACAGCGACAACCGCCAGCGCCGCGAGATGGCCGAGCGGATGGCCCTGAACGCCCCGATCCAGGGCTCGGCCGCCGACATCGTCAAGATCGCCATGCTGCGGGTCGACGAGGCGCTGCGCGAGGCCGGCCTCACCTCCCGGATGCTGCTCCAGGTGCACGACGAAATCGTGCTGGAGCTGGCCCCGGGCGAGCGCGAGCCGGTCGAGGCGATCGTCCGCGAGCAGATGGCGGGCGCCTACCCGCTGCGCGCCCCGCTGGACGTCTCGGTCGGCGTCGGCGCCGACTGGGAGGCCGCCGCGCACTGATGTGCCGATGGACGAAGGGCCCGGACGCGCGAGTGTCCGGGCCCTTCGTCATTTCCGGGCGTTGGTGCGGCGGGTGGGTTCCGCGGTGGTCGGGTCCTCGGGCCAGGGGTGGCGGGGGTAGCGGCCTCGGAGGTCGGCGCGGACGGCGCGGTAGCCGTCGCGCCAGAAGCTCTCCAGATCTCCGGTGACGGCGGCGGGCCGACCGGCGGGGGA
>NZ_JAFLNG010000443.1 GCF_017427025.1 Streptomyces sp. FH025 | reverse complement strand
GGTGCGCGTCCGCGTGGGGCGCAACAACCAGACGTACGTGGAGTGCCAGAGCTGCGGCTACCGCAAGCGCTCCTTCGTCGGCGCGCGGGACAAGGCCGAGGCGCACCTGTGGAGCGAGCACGGCGGCTCGAACATGCGGCGGGAGTACTCGCCGTGGCTGTGGATCAGGACGGCGATCGGGCTGACGGCCTTCCTCGTCTTCCTGTTCACGTACGTGTGGAAGTAGCACTGTTCATAGACGACACCGCCCCGCCCGGCGGGTGC
The DNA here is from genome assembly GCF_017427025.1 of Streptomyces sp. FH025. Classification (GTDB taxonomy): domain Bacteria; phylum Actinomycetota; class Actinomycetes; order Streptomycetales; family Streptomycetaceae; genus Kitasatospora. The sequence continues at coordinate 6,243 of NZ_JAFLNG010000443.1, read as the reverse complement.
CGGGCGGGGCGGGGCGGTGCGGTGAACTGTGCGGTCAGGCGGCCGGCTTGGCGGCCACCGGCTTGACGGGCTTGGCCTTGCCGCCGCCGAACAGGCCGAAGAAGACGGCCAGGGTCGGCAGCAGGTAGAGCAGCCAGACCACCAGCTGCAGCACGGTCGGGTCGGGCTGGAAGTTGAACACGCCCTTCAGCAGGGTGCCGTACCAGCTGTCCTTCGGGATGGTGCTGGAGATGTCGAAGGCCGTGTTGTGCAGGCCCGGCAGCCAGCCGGCCTCCTGGAGGTCGTGCACGCCGTAGGCGAGCACCCCGGCCGCGACCACGACCAGCATGGCGCCGGTCCAGGTGAAGAACTTCGCCAGGTTGATCTTCAGCGCGCCCCGGTAGAACAGCCAGCCGAGCACCACCGAGGTGAGCAGGCCGAGCGCGGCGCCGATCAGCGGGTTCCAGCCGTCGTCGGTGGCCTGCACCGCCGACCAGATGAACAGCGCGGTCTCCAGGCCCTCGCGGCCGACCGCGAGGAAGGAGGTGACCACCAGGGCCGTCGTCCCCATCGCGATCGCCGCGTCCAGCTTGCCGTGCAGCTCGGTCTTCAGGTGCCGGGCGGTGCGCCGCATCCAGAACACCATCCAGGTCACCAGGCCGACCGAGATGATCGACAGCGAACCGCCGAGCGCCTCCTGGGCCTCGAAGGTCAGCTGCGAGGAGCCGAACTGGAGCACGGCGCCGAAGGCCATGGACAGCACCACGGCCGAGCCGACGCCGAGCCACACGGGCGGCAGCTTGTCCCGGCGCCCGGTCTTGACCAGGTAGGCGATCAGGATGCAGACGACCAGGCTGGCTTCGAGGCCTTCGCGCAGGCCGATCAGGTAGTTGCCGAACACGCGGGCTCCTGGGGTTTCGGGATCGTACGAGGGAACGTGAGGGTCAGCCGAACAGGGCCTGGCCCCACCACTCCCCCGGCTTGCGCACGCCCGCCGGGCAGGCGAAGTGGGCGGAGCCGACGTGCTGGATGTACTCGTTGAGCTTGTCGGAGGCCGCGAGCTTCTGCTGCAGCGGCACGAAGGCCTTGCGGGTGTCCCGCTGGTAGGCCAGGAAGAACAGCCCGGCGTCCAGGCGGCCGAGGCCGTCGGTGCCGTCGGTGAAGGAGAAGCCGCGGCGCAGGATCATCAGGCCGCCGTTGGCGTCCGGGTGGGCGAGGGCGACGTGCGCGGTCGCGGGCATCGCCTTGAGGTCCGGGTCGTCGTGCTCCTTGGCCTTGCCGTACGGGGCGCCCTCGCCCTTGGTGCGGCCGAAGGTGTCCTCCTGGTCCCGGAGCGAGGCGCGGTCCCAGGTCTCGATGTGCATCCGGATCCGCCGGGCGACGAGGTAGGAGCCGCCGGTCATCCACTCCGGGCCGTCGCCGGGGCCGGCCCAGACGTGGTCGGCCAGCTTGCCGGTGTCGGTACCCGCGATGTTGTGGGTGCCGTCCTTGAACCCCATCAGGTTGCGCGGGGTCTGCTCGTCCGGGGTGGTCGAGGAGGTCTTGCCGAAACCGAGCTGCGACCAGCGGATGTTGACGGTGCCCATGCCGATCCGGGCCAGGTTGCGGATCGCGTGCACCGCGACCTGCGGGTCGTCGGCGCAGGCCTGGACGCAGAGGTCGCCGCCGCTGCGCAGCGGGTCGAGCTTGTCGCCCTTGAAGTTCGGCAGCTCGATCAGGGCCTCGGGGCGCTGCGCCCTGAGGCCGAAGCGGTCCACGCCGTCCTTCTCGAACAGGCTGGGCCCGAAGCCGATGGTCAGGGTGAGCCGGGAGGCGGGCAGGCCGAGGGCCTCGCCGGTGTCGTCCGGCGGCGCCTCGGCCGAGCCCGGGACGGCGCCGGTGCCGACCTCGCGGCCGCCGGTCATCGCGGCGGCCGCCTTGGTCCACTCCTTGAGCAGCTTGACCAGGGACTCCCGGGTGGCCTTCTCGGAGACGTCGAAGGCCGCGAAGTGCAGCCGGTCCTGCACCGGCGTGGAGATGCCCGCCTGGTGCTCGCCGTAGAACGGCACCTCCCCGCCGGCCGTCGCGTTCGCCACCGGGGCCGGGTCGTCGTCCTGCCGGACGGCCGCGGCGACCGAGCCGACGGCGGCGGCGCCGAGCGCGACTCCCGCGCCGGCCCAGCCGATGACGGCGCGCCGGCTGACCGCGCTCCTGGTCCCGGGGGCGTCGGCGGCGGCCGGCGTCCCGTTCTGCTGCTGGTTCTCGGCGTCCATCGGCGGGCGGGCCCTTCTCACTGATGCTGAACTGCGGTGCTGCTGGGTTGCTGAACTACGGTCGGCGGCCGGTTACTTGACGACCACGGCGGCGGCCAGCTTCGACAGCGGCTCGCCGAGCGAGTTGACGGCGTCGGAGAAGGTCTTGCGCTCGGCGTCGGTGACCTTGTCGTAGGAGGTGAAGGTGCCGTCGGCCTGCCGGTACTTGGCGAGCAGGGCGTTGATGGCGGCGAACTCGGAGTCGAGCGTCTTGGCCAGCTCCGGGTCCTTCTCGGCGGCGACCGGCTTCAGCAGCTCGTAGGCCTTCTGCGCGCCCTCGACGTTGGCGTGGAAGTCCGCCAGGTCGGTGTGGCTGTAGCGGTCCTCCTCGCCGGTGATCTTGTTGGTGGCGACCTCGTCCAGCAGCTCCTTGGCGCCGTTGGCCATGCTGGTCGCGGTGATCTCCGCCTCGGGGATCTTCTTCTGCCAGTCCTTGAGGTCGGCGACGAGCTGGTCGGCGAGCTTCTTCTCCTCGTCGCCGATCTTCGCGTCGGCGAAGAGCGCCTTCTCCAGCCGGTGCCAGCCGGTCCACTCCTGGCCCTGCTCCAGCTTGTCCTCGCGGGTGTCGGTCTTGGGGTCGACGTCGCCGAAGCTCTCGGCGACCGGCTCGGTGCGCTCCCAGCCGGTGCGCGAGGGCGCGTACAGGGACTTGGCCTTGTCCAACTCGCCGGCCTTGATCGCGGCGGCGAAGGCCTCGACGGCCGGGATGGTGGCGTCGGCCTGCTCCTGGGCGTACGTGCGGTAGGCGTCGACGGCGGCGGCCAGGCGCGGGTCGGCCGTCGCGGAGCCGCCGCCCTCGCCGGTCACGGTGATCTTCTCCCGGATGCCGTCGCCGACCATGCCGGGCTTGCAGGCGATCTCGTAGGAGCCGGCCTTGATCTCGGCGTTGATGGTGGCCTTGGTGCCGGGGCCGATGTTCTCGCGCTCGGTGATGATCTTGTCGCCGGGGCCGTAGACGTAGACCTCGGTGGTCTTGGAGCCCTTGTTGCTGATCTCCAGCACGACGTGGCCGGCCGGGAGGCTGGTCTTCGAGACCTCGCAGGCGGTGTCGCTGGCGTTCACCTTGACCGCGTCCGAGCCGCCCGCCTTGTCGCCCTTCTTCGAGGCGCAGCCCGCGAGGGCGGCGGTCGCCACGGCGAGGGCGAGCAGCACGGCGGCGGTGGGGCGACGGCGGGCGGACATGCGGGCTCCAACGGAAAAGGGCATGGGTGTGCCAAGGCGGGGCAAAGCGCCGGCCAGGCCGACGCTTCCTCTTTTAGCTAAGGCATACCTTACGTAAGAACTCTTTACCGTCGATACCCGGGGGTCGCCAGGGGTCGTTACCGCCCCGGTGTTCCTTACCGTCCCGGTGTACGGCGGGCGGCGGCCCGCGCCGTCCAGCGTCCGTCGTGGCGGCTGATCCGGATCGGGTGGCCGAAGGTCTCGCTGATCAGCTCGGTGGTCATCACCTCGTCCACCGGCCCTGCGGCCACGCACTCGCCCGCGCGCAGCAGCAGGGCGTGGGTGGTGCTCTCCGGCAGCTCCTCCAGGTGGTGGGTGACCAGCACGCTCGCCAGCTCCGGGTGCTCGTGGCGGAGCAGGTCGAGGCTGTCCAGCAGCAGCTCGCGGGCGGTGAGGTCCAGGCCGGTGGCGGGTTCGTCGAGCAGCAGCAGGCGGGGGCTGGGCATCAGCGCGCGGGCGATCAGGGCCCGGCCGCGCTCTCCCTGGGAGAGGGTGGTCCACTGCGCCTCGGCCATCGCGGACATGCCGAGCGTCTCGATCAGCCGCTCGGCCCGCTCCACCGCCTCGGGGGCGGGCTTGCGGTGCAGCTCGGGCTCGATGGTGTTGGTGTGCCCGGTGAGCACCACCTCGCGCACGGTCAGCGGCGAGCGCAGCGGGTGGCGCGGGTTGACGTGCCCGAGGTGGGCGCGCAGCTCGCGGATGTCCACCCGGCCGAGCCGGCGGCCGAGCACGTCCACCTCGCCCCGGGTGGGGTGGGAGACCGCACCGAGCAGGGCGAGCAGGGTGGACTTGCCCGCGCCGTTGGGGCCGAGCAGCGCCCAGTGCTCGCCGGGCCGGATCCGCAGGGTGATGCCGCGCAGCAGGTGGCGGCCGTCGCGCACGACGTCCACGTCCTGGGTCCGGAGCAGGGGGCCGTCGAAGGGCGGATTCATGGTGGGCGGGTCTCCGATCGCGGCGCCGGGCAGGGTGCGGGCGGAGGCGCCGTACCGGACGGGCCCGGCGCCGACCGTCCGTGTGCACCGTACAACCGTCCACCGAAGCGGAGGGGCGCCGTCCAAGGGATGGACGTGCCAGAACCCTGTTGCACGACGGGAGTTGGGAGGATGATCGTGCCAGGCGAGGGGACGGGGAGGGATCATGAGTGTGGACGCGGAACGGGCCGACACCCTGCACGGGCTGGTCGAGCGGCAGGCCCGCCGGGCACCGGAGGCGGTGGCGGTGCGCTACCGCGAGGCCGAGCTGACGTACGGGGAGCTGGACGCCCGGGCGGACCGGCTGGCCGCGCTGCTGGCGGAGGCCGGGCTGGCCCCGGGCGGCCGGGCGGCGGTCGCGCTGGGCCGGGGCACCGAGGTGTACGTGGCGCTGCTGGCGGTGCTGAAGGCGGGCGCCGCGTACGTGCCGCTGGAGCCGACCGCGCCCGACGCGCTGCTGCGGCACGTGCTCGCCGACGCGGCCCCGGACCTGGTGGTGACCGAGGAGCGCCACCGGGTCCGGCTGGCGGACGCGGGCGGCGCGCGGCTGGTCTGCCTGGACGCGATGGCGGACGCCCGCTGGCTGTCGGAGCCGCCCGAGGTCTCCCCCGCCGACCTCGCCTGCGTCTTCTACACGTCCGGTTCCACCGGCCTGCCGACCGGCGCCCCGATCGAGCACCGCAACCTGCTGTCCGCGTACGAGGGCTGGCGCGAGGTGTACGGGCTGACGCCGCAGGACCGGATCCTGCAGACGTCGAGCCTGGAGTTCGACGTCTTCACCGCGGACTGGGTCCGCGCGCTGTGCACCGGCGCCACCCTGGTGGTCGCCCCGTTCAACCTGGCCCTGGACCGCACCGTCGACCTGGCCGCGCTGCCCGCGCTGGTGGCCGAGGAGCGGATCACGGTCATGGAGCTGAACGTGCGCGTCGCGCGCCTGCTCACCGCCCTGCTCACCGAGACCGGCACCGGGCTGCCCGGGGTGCGGCTGCTCACCGTCGGCGCCGAGAAGTGGTACCTGGACGAGCACCAGGCCCTCCAGCGCCTGCTCGGCGAGGGCACCCGGGTGCTGAACGTCTACGGCCTGGCCGAGGCCACCGTCGACAGCACGTACTTCGACCCGCGGGGCTCCGCCGCCCTGACGGCCGAGCGGATCTCGCTGATCGGCCGCCCCTTCCCCGGCACCCGGGTGTACGTGCTGGGGCCGAACGCCACTCCCCTGGCGCCCGGGCGGGTCGGTGAGATCGCGATCGGGGGCGGCGGTCTGGCTCGCGGCTACCTCAACCGGCCGGTGGACACCGCCCGCCGCTTCATCCGGGCGCGCTTCGACCCGGACGGGCGGGTGCTGCTGACCGGCGACCTCGGGGTGCTGCGGGAGGACGGCGGGCTGGAGTTCCTCGGCCGGGCCGCCGCCGTGGTCGGGCCGCTCGGGCCGGAGCGGGCGACGACGGTGACCGCCCGGGTCAGGGCGGCGGCCCGCGCCGAGGCCGCGCTGCACGCCCACCCGGCGGTGCGCGAGGCGGTGGTCGTCGAGGTGCGGACGGCGGCGGGGCCCGAGCTGATCGGCTTCGCGGCGACCGTTCCGGGGGCGGAGGGAACGGACGGCTGGTCGCTCACCCAGTACCTGACGGCGCAGCTCAAGGGCCTGTCGATGACCGTCGCCGTCGTCCCCGTCCCGGAGCTGCCGCGCACCCGGGCCGGGAAGGTGGACCGTGCCGCGCTGCCACTGCCGGCCCCGCCGAAGCGCACCCTGCCCGCGTCGGCCAAGGCACGCGGCGGCAAGA